>NZ_JBFAPG010000026.1:0-26177 GCF_040675595.1 Micromonospora sp. NPDC049580 | reverse complement strand
TCCAGACGCTGTGCGAGCTGGTTGGCCACCTGGCCGATCGTGATCGAACTCAGGTGCAGGTCGTCGAGCAGGCGCCGGAGCTCAGCGCGGCGATCGAGCGCGGGCCGGCCGTGGCGCCGCCGTCCACCACCGCCACCGATCCGGTCGGGGTGGGGGAGGAGTCCACCGAGGACCTCATGCGGCGGCTCACCGCCGAGCGCGCCGAGCTGCCGATCGAACTCGTCCGGCCGGACAGCCGCCTGCTCGACGACCTGCACCTGAGTTCGATCACGATCGGCCAGGTGGCCAACCAGCTCGCACAGCGTCTGGAGCTGCCACCGGCGCAGATGCCGCTCAACTTCGCGACCGCCACCGTCCGGGAACTCGCGGCGACGATGGAGACCCTCGCGCGTACGGCCCGGGACAGCGACGCCACCGCCACGCCTGTGGTGGCGGGGGTGGCCGGCTGGGCGCGGCCCTGGCGGCTCGACCTCGACGAGGTGCCGTTGCCGGCGGTTCCCGGCGACGCCACCGCCGCGAACGGTCCGTGGCACGTGCACGCGTCAGCGGAGCACCCGTTCGCCGCGACCCTCGCCGCGGCCCTCGAACAGGCCGGGCTCGGCGGCGGCGTTCTGGTCTGCCTGCCGCCGGACTGCACCGAGGAGCAACTGGAGCTGGCCCTGCGGGGAGCGCAGCAGGCCCTCGCCGCCGGCAGCACCCGCTTCGTCCTGGTCGGGCACGGTCGGGGCGCGGCGGCCATCGCCCGGACGTTGCATCTTGAGGCGCCGTCCGTGCTGGTCACCGTCGTGCACCTGCCGGCCACCACTGACTCGGCTGTGGAGCTGGTGGTGCGGGAGGTCGCCGCGACGACCAGCTTCACCGAGGTGCACTACGACGACGGGGTGCGGCGCGTCCCGACGCTCCGCGCGCTGCCGGTACGCCCCGCGACGGTGGAGGCCCCGCTCGGCGCGGACGACGTGCTGCTGGTGACCGGTGGGGGCAAGGGCATCACTGCCGAGTGCGCCCTCGCCCTGGCCACCGACAGTGGCGCAAGCCTGGCGGTGCTGGGCCGTTCCGACCCCGCCGAGGACGCCGAACTGGCCGCGAACCTGGCCCGGATCGCCACCGCCGGCGTCACCGTGCGGTACGCCCGCGCCGACGTCACCGATGCCGCCGCCGTCCGGCAGGCGGTGCGGGACCTCTCCGCCGAACTCGGGCCGATCACCGGTGTTCTGCACGGCGCCGGCCGCAACGAACCCGCCGGACTGGCGAGCCTGGACCCGGCCGCGTTCCGTCACACCCTGGCACCGAAGGTCGACGGCCTGCGGGCGGTGCTCGACGCGGTCGAGAAGCCTCGGCTCCGGCTGCTCGTGACGCTCGGCAGCATCATCGGCCGGGCGGGGCTGCGGGGCGAAGCGCACTACGCCACCGCCAACGACTGGCTGGCCGAGGAGACCACGGCCTTCTCCCGGGCGTACCCCGAGTGCCGCACCCGATGCCTGGAGTGGTCGGTCTGGTCGGGCGTCGGCATGGGGGAGCGGCTGTCGGTCGTCGAGTCGCTCAGCCGCGAGGGCGTCACGCCCATCACCCCCGACCAGGGCATCGCGATCCTGCGGCGTCTGGTCGCGGACACCACCGCGCCGGTCGTGGTGGTGATCAGCGGCCGCACCGAGGGCATCCACACGGTCCGGTACCACCAGCCGGCGCTGCCGTTGCTGCGCTTCGTCGACCGCGCGCTGATCCGCTACCACCAGGTCGAACTCGTGGTGGAGACGGAACTCAACGTCGGCACCGACCGCTACCTCGAAGATCATGACCTGGACGGCAACCTGCTGTTCCCCGCGGTCTTCGGGATGGAGGCCATGGCGCAGGTGGCCGCGGCCCTCTCCGGCGCCGACGTCCTCCCGGTCATCGAGCGGGCGGAGTTCCTGCGGCCCATCATCGTCGCGCCCCACGGGCACACGAGGATCCGGGTGGCTGCCCTGGTCACCGACGACGACGTCATCGAGGTGGCGATCCGCAGCGAGGAGACCGGCTTCACCGCCGATCACTTCACCGCCCGGCTGCGCCTCGGCGCCGACACGGTGCCCGACGGCCCTCCGGACCAGGTGCCGGACGGTCTCGCGCCGGCCTCGATCGCCCCGCTCGACGACCTGTACGGCGGCACCCTGTTCCAGGGAGGCCGGTTCCAGCGGATCCGGCAGTACCACCGGGCCGCCGCCCGTCACGTGGACGCGATCGTGGAGGCCGACGACTCGACGGCGTGGTTCGCCCCGTACGTCTCCGCGACGCTGCTGCTGGGCGACCCCGGCGTCCGCGACGCGCTCATGCACGGCAACCAGGTGTGCGTACCGGACGCCACGCTGCTGCCCGTCGGCGTGGAACGCATCCACCCCGGCGGGGAGAAGCTGTCGTCCGCCCGCGAGCTGCGGTACTGCGCCACCGAACGCGAGCGCGACGGCGACACGTACGTCTACGACATCGCCCTGCGCACGGAGTCCGGGATGACCGTCGAGCGGTGGGAGGGACTGCGGCTGCGCGCGGTCCGCAAGCAGGACGGCGCCGGCCCGTGGGTGGCGCCGCTGCTCGGCCCCTACCTGGAGCGTGGGCTGGGAGACCTCGGGCTCACCGGCGTCGCCGTCGCCATCGAGCCCGACGCCCCGGCACCCGAGCCGGGCGAGCGCTCCGCCACGCGCCGACGTGACAGCGCCCGCGCCGTCGGGCAGGCGCTCGGGCGGCCGGTCGAGATCACCTACCGGCCGGACGGTCGGCCCGAGGTCGCCGGGGAGCACACCGTCTCGATCGCGCACGGCGCCGGGGTGACGCTGGCCGTCGCCGGGGCGGGCGTCCTGGGCTGCGACCTCGAGAGCGTGGCGCGGCGCAGCCCCGAGGAGTGGAAGGGCCTGCTCGGCCCCCACGCCGGGCTCGCCGAGCAGTTGGCCGGCGACTCGGGCGAGGACGCCGACACCGCCTCGACCCGGGTCTGGACCGCGGTCGAGGCGATGCAGAAGGCCGGCCTGCCGATGCGCGGCCCACTCGTCCTGGGCGGTACGGCCCGTCCCGGCTGGGTGCTCTTCGCCGCCGGCGGCGCTCGGGCCGCCTCGTTCGTCACGAGCCTGCGCGGCAGCGACGGACGAGTCGTCATCACTGTTCTGGCCGGTGCGGAGGGATGAGCATGGAGAGCTACTACGAGCTGCGGCACACCGTCGGGTTCGAGGAGACGAACATCGTCGGCAACGTCTACTACGTCAACTACCTGCGGTGGCAGGGCCGCTGCCGGGAGATGTTCCTGAAGGACCGGGCGCCGGCAGTCCTCGCCGACCTGCAGGACGACCTCAAGCTGTTCACGCTCAAGGTCGAGTGTGAGTTCTTCGCCGAGATCACCGCGTTCGACGAGATCGCCGTCCGGATGCGACTGCTCGAACTGGCCCAGACGCAGCTCGAGTTCGGCTTCGACTATGTGCGTACCGGACCGGCGGGCGAGACACTCGTCGCCCGCGGCGCCCAGCGCGTCGCCTGCATGCGCGGCCCGAACAACCGGACCGTTCCCACCCGGGTCCCGGAAGCGCTCGAACGCGCTCTGGAACCCTACGCCGCCGCCGGGGTCCGGCGATGACGACCTTCGGTACGGAAGAGTTGACGGACCCGGTGCTGATGCGCCGCGTCTGCGGGACCTTCGCCACCGGTGTCACGGTGGTCAGCGTCGGCGGGGACGAGCCGCACGCCATGACCGCGAACTCGTTCAGCGCGGTGTCCCTCGATCCGCCGCTGATCCTGGTGTGTGTCGGCCGGGACGCCCTCATGCACCAGGCGCTCAGCCGGGCCGGCGCGTTCGGCGTCTCCGTGCTGGCCGCCGATCAGGAGGCGGTGGCGCGCTACTACGCCGACCGACGCCGCCCGCTCGGGCAGGAGCAGTTCGAGTTCGCCGAGTGGCGGCCGGGCGCGCGGACGGCGGCGCCGTTGCTCGGCGGCGCCGCCGCCCACATCGAGTGCGAGCTCTGGCGGTCGTACGACGGGGGAGATCACACGATCTTCCTGGGCCGTCCGTGCGGGATGCGCCGGCACGACGACGGCGACGGCGAGGCCCTCGTGTTCCTCGGTGGCCGGTTCCGTCGGCTCGAGAGGACGCCGTCGGCGGTGGTGACGTCATGACCGCCGTCACCCGGTCGGCGCCGTCCCTTCCCGGTCCGTCGCGCGCGTCGGCCGTCAGCATGCTCATCACGATGGGCCGCGACCGCCTCGGCATGATGACGTCGGCGGCCGCCCGCTACGGCGACGTCGCGCTGCTGCCGGTCGGTCCGAAGGAGCTCTACTTCTTCAACCACCCCGACCACGCCAAGCACGTGCTCGCCGACAACGCGGCCAACTACCACAAGGGCATCGGTCTGGTACACGCCCGCCGAGCGCTCGGCGACGGGTTGCTGACCAGCGAGGGTGAGCTGTGGCGCAAGCAGCGCAGGGTGGCGCAGCCGGCGTTCCAGAGCCGGCGCATCGCCCAGCAGGCCGGCATCGTCGCCGAGGAGGCGGCGGCCCTCGTCGGCCGGCTGCGGACGCTCGGCCGCCACGGCCCGGTGGACGTGCTCCAGGAGATGACGGGTCTGACTCTCGGCGTGCTCGGGCGCACGCTGCTCGACACCGACCTCGGGAGGTTCCCGTCGATCGGGCGCGACTTCGCCGTGGTGCAGGACCAGGCCATGTTCGAGCTCGCGTCGTTGAGCGCCGTGCCGCCCTGGGTGCCGCTGCCGCGTCAGGTGCGGTTCCGGCGTGCCCGCCGCCGTCTGCAGACGATCGTGGACCAGCTGGTCGCCGAGCGCGGGAGCCACACCGGTGACCGCGACGACGTGCTGTCGCGGCTCATCGTGTCGGCCCGGGCCGAGCCCGACCCCCGGGTCGGACGGCAGCGGCTGCGCGACGAGCTCGTGACCCTGCTGCTCGCCGGGCACGAGACCACCGCCAGCACGCTGAGCTGGGCGCTCTACCTGCTCGACAGGCATCCCGAGGTGCGCCGCCGGCTGCGGGAAGAGGCGATCGCGGTGCTGGGCGACCGGCTGCCGACCTTCGACGACCTGGGCCGCCTGCGGTACACCGCGATGGTCATCGACGAGGTGGTGCGGCTGTACCCGCCGGTGTGGATCCTGCCCCGCAAGGCGCTCGCCGCCGACGTGGTGGGCGGGTACGCGGTGCCGGCGGGCGCCGACGTGCTGGTCTGCCCCTACACGCTGCACCGGCACCCGGACTTCTGGGACCAGCCCGAACGCTTCGATCCGGAGCGCTTCGACCCGGCCCGCACCACCGACCGCCCGCGGTACGCCTACATCCCGTTCGGTGCGGGGCCGCGGTTCTGCGTCGGGAACCACCTGGGCCTGATGGAGGCCGCATTCGTCCTCGCCGTACTGGCCCGGGACCTGACGCTCACGACTGTCGCCACGCACAACGTCGTACCCGAGCCGATGTTGTCGCTGCGCATACGCGGCGGCCTGCCGATGACCGTGCGTCCGGCGGACTGAGGACACCGCCGGGTGACCGCGGACCGCTGTCACCCACGACCGCACCACCCGAACGCCCGACCCGGCCGGGTCGGGCACCACCCGAGGGGGATCGTTGCCACCGAAACCAGTGGGTCCGCTGCGCAGACTCATTCCCGTCGTCTTCGTCCTGGTACTCGTCGCGGGGCTGTTCACGATCTCGCGGCTGCCGTCCGCATCCGCGGCGGACCGGCGCGCGATGGCGTCGCAGTTCGCGTTCACCGAACTGCCCATCGCCCTGCCGCCGGGTCTGCCGCAGCGCACGATCCGGACGGTGAACCCGAAATACGAGCACATCCGGTCCTGGATCTCGTCGGTCGGCGCCGGAGTGGCGGTCAACGACCTCGACGGGCAGGGCGGCGCCAACGACCTCTGCCTCGTCGACCCCCGCAGCGACAGCGCCATCGTGACTCCGGCGCCCGGCGGTGGCGCCCGCTACGCGCCGTTCGTGCTGGACCCGGCGCCGTTGCCGATGGGACCGGCGATCGCCCCGATGGGCTGCACACCCGGCGACTTCAACGTCGACGGCCGGACGGATCTGCTGGTCGTCTACTGGGGACGGACCCCGGTCGTGTTCCTACAGACCGGAAACGCGGCGAGCCTGAGCCTCGCGTCGTACCACCCGGTCGAGCTGATCCCGCAGCAGCAGACCACCGACGGCCGCTACCGGGGGCCGCTGTGGAACACCAACGCCACAGCGGTCGCGGACTTCGACGGCGACGGCCGGCCCGACATCGGGATCTTCAACTACTTCCCGGACTCCCAGGTGCTCGACGCACAGGGCCTGCCGAACGTGCAGATGAACCACTCCATGTCCCGCGCCCAGAACGCCGGCGGGGCGCACATCCTGCGCTGGACCGCGGCCACCACCGGCGCCGAGCCGAGCGTCACCTACGAGGAGCAGAGCGCGATCGACCCCCGGTACGCCACCGGATGGACGCTCGCGTCGGCCTCCGCCGACCTCGACGGGGATCTGCTGCCCGAGCTGTACCTCGCCAACGACTTCGGCAACGACCGCTTCTTCCACAACGTGTCGGCCCCCGGCCGGATCAGGTTCGCCCTGGCGGAGGGGCAACGCGGCCCGCTGGACCCCAAGTCGCTGGTCGTGGGCCACGACTCGTTCAAGGGGATGGCCGTCGACTTCGCCGATCTGCGCGGCAGCGGCCGGTTCGACGCCTTCGTCAGCAACATCACCGAGTCGTGGGGGCTGGAGGAGAGCAACTTCGTCTGGCAGAACACCGCAGCCAACCCACAGGAGGCGCGGGAACGGCTGTCGAAGGGCATCGCTCCCTTCGAGAACAAGGCATCGGCGAAGAACCTCGCCTGGGTCGGCTGGGGCTGGGACGTCAAGATGGCCGACTTCGACAACAGCGGACGGCTCGTCGTGGTGCAGTCCTGCGGCTTCGTCAAGGGCACGGTCAACCGGTTCAACTGGCTGCAGGAGTTGGCCGCCAGCAACGACCTGATGCTGCGGGAGCCGGACATGTGGCCCAACGCGCAGCCGGGCGACGACATCGCCGGCTCCAACGCGCTGGCGTTCTGGGCACCGGAGGACAACGGCCGCTACGTCGACCTGAGCCCGCAGCTCGGACTCGACGACCGTACCCCGACCCGCGGTGTCGCCGTGGGTGACACCGACGGCGACGGCCGCCAGGACTTCGCGGTGGCACGCCAGTGGGGGCCGCCCGCCTACTACCACAACACCAAGGCGCAGGTCGGCGACTTCCTCGGACTGCGGCTGCACCGGCCCGCGCTCGGCGCCGCCACGGGCAACGATGCCCGCACCCCGGCGTACGGCGCGCAGGCTCGGGTGACCACAGCCGACGGCCGCACCCAGCTCGCCCAGCTCGACGGCGGCGGCGGGCACTCGGGCAAGCGCAGCTTCGACCTGTTCTTCGGCCTCGGTGACCAGGGCAGCGCGCCCGTCACCGTCGAACTGAGCTGGCGCGACCTCGACGGTGTCCAGCATCAGCAGACCCTGCCCCTCTCCGCCGGATGGCACGACCTCACGCTCACCGACCGAGCCCAGGAGCTGACCACACCATGACGGACGTCAAACGCGCCCCGGTGGGCGTGACCACCACGGCCGAGGTCGCCGACGCGACCCGCAACGGCAGCGGGCCGGACCGGGCCCGGGCCGGCGTCGACCGGCGACCGCCCGTACCCCGGGTGGACAAGCGCGACCCCCGCTACCTGGCCCTGCGGAACTTCGCCATCTCCATGTCCATCCTCAACGTGCTCGGCTACACGGTGCTCGGGTTCGAGCAGCCCTGGACCTGGCCGCTGTTCGCCCTGGCGATCGGGTACACGGTCGAGCTCGCGATCGAGGCGGTCGCCGCCCGTTCCCTGGGTCGCCGACCGGCCTACAGCGGCAACGGCGCGTGGGGCGTCTACACGTTCCTGCTGCCGACCCACATCACCGCGCTCGCCGCGAACATGCTGCTGTACGCCAACGACCTGTTCTGGCCGATCGCCTTCGCCGTGGTCGTGGCCGTCGGTCAGAAGGCGGTGCTGCAGGCCCCGATCGCCGGACGCATGCGGCACTTCATGAACCCGTCGAACTTCGGCATCACCATCACGCTGCTCGCGTTCTCCTGGGTCAACGTCGCGCCGCCGTACCACTTCACGGAGAACGTGCCCGACGTCTTCCGGATGTTCATCCCGATGGTGGTGCTCACCGCGGGCACGATCCTCAACGCGATGCTCACGAAGAAGGTCGCGCTGATCGTGGGCTGGGTCGGCGGCTTCGTCATCCAGGCCCTGATCCGGCACTTCGTCTGGGACGTACAGCTCTGGTCGGCGCTGAGCATCATGACCGGGGTGGCGTTCGTGCTGTTCACCAACTACATGATCACCGATCCGGGCACCACGCCCTCCAAGCCCCGCTTCCAGTTCATGTTCGGCGCCTCGGTGGCCATGGTGTACGGCGTCCTGATGCTGTTCAACGTCGTCTACACCCTGTTCTTCGCGGTCACGATCGTGTGCCTGGCACGGGGTCTGTTCTGGTGGGGCAGGTGGCTCGCCGAGCGGCGGGGCGCCCGCACCGCGGTGCAGCCGGTGCCACCGCCAGCGGCGGTGGAGCTGCCGATCGCCCGCTGACCGATCCGCGTGGCCCGGCCGGCCGTCCACCCCAGGCGGAGATCCGCAGTGCGAGGACGGCCCGGCCGGGCCACGGACGGAGAGCCAGTCAGCGCATCCTGCCGTCGCAGAATTCGAGAGAGGCTGTCATGACCGCCACCCAACGACCGGCCGTGCCGAACGCGGCCACCCCGACGCCGGCACGCTCGGACCGGCGCGGCGCGCTGATCGTGGGCAGTGTGCTCGCGGGAATCGCGCTGTCCCTGCTCTGGTCGTACCAGTTCGTCGACCAGACGATCGGCGACAACGTCGCCAACACCCTGCTGGGCCACGACGCGAAGGCGACCGCGATCGGCGGCACCGCGGCGGGCCTGCTGTTCGCGTTCGTCTCGGGCCTGGCGGGCACGTTCACGGCCTGCAACATCGCCATGGCCGCCTCGATCGGGCCGATGACACACGCCGGCGCCGGCGGCACACCGGCGGCGGGGCTGCGCTTCATGCTCCGGCCGGTGGGCCTGCTGGCGCTGGGCATGGTCGTCGTCTCCGCCACGTACGGCTTCGTCGGAGTCCTGCTTGGCGACTCGCTGCCGCAGCTGTCGACGGCGACGACCGCCGGTGGCATGCCCGTACGACTCGTGCAGTCGGTGGTGGTCTTCGGTCTGATCGGTCTCGCGTTCATCTACCTCGGTCTCGCGGCCCTCGACAAGGTCCCCGATCCGTTCGCGCGCCGCCCGTTCGCCCGCGTCTTCGTGCTCGGCATGCTGGTCGGCGCCTTCCTGATCGGCCGGCCGTACCCGTTGTTCCACAAGCTCTTCCAGTGGGCCGCCGACAACGGAAACCCCCTGTACGGGTCGGCCGCCTTCGTGTTGCAGTCGCTGGGCAACATCGCGATCGTGGGCATCCTGTTCGCACTCGTCGTCCTCGCCACCCGCGGAGGGCTGATCCGCTGGCTGTCCGCGCGACCGGCACGCACCCTCGCGGTCACCGGGTCGCTGCTGCTCGCGCTGGGCGTCTTCACCCTCGTCTACTGGACCGTCCGGGTGCCGGCGATGTTCGGCTACGGCTGGTTCCCAACGATGCCCTACAACTGAGCGCGGGTGTCGGCGTCGTTCGGCGGTGACAGGATCTCGATGTACCCGTCGGTGCCGTGCACCCGGATCCGCTGCCCGTCGCGGATCAGCCTGGTCGCGTCCGCCACCCCGACGACGGCGGGCAGGCCGTACTCCCGGGCGATGACCGCCCCGTGGGTCATGAGGCCGCCCACCTCGGTCACCAGGCCCTGGACCGCGACGAACAGGGGTGACCAGCTCGGGTCCGTGTAGGAGGTGACCAGGATGTCGCCGGGTTCCAGCTCGGCCTCGGCGATGTCCAGCAGGACGCGGGCTCGGCCCTCGACGATCCCGCCGGAGACCGGGAGGCCGGCCAGCGCGCCGGCCGGCACATTGTCGCGCCGGTACGACCCGGCGATGGCCTCACCCTCGGAGGTGAGCACCCGGGGCGGCGTGAGCGTACGGTGCCACCGGAACGCGTCCCTCCGCCGCTGGATGAGGTGGTCGTCGACCTGGTGCGTCCGCACGACGTCGCGCAGCTCGGAGAAGGTGAGATAGAAGATGTCGTCCCGGTCGCGGAGCACGCCGTCCCGCACGAGGCGCTCGGCCTCCGGAAGCAGGGCCTGCTTGTAGACGAAGTAGCGGCTGATGATGGCGTACTTCGGATACTCCCGGTACCCGATGAAGGTGCGGACCCGGTCGATCATCCGCGTGGTCTCGTCGGCCTTCCGGTCCCCGTCCGGCAGGGCCCGCAGCCGCTCCAGCAGCGCCTCGCGCTTCTGCTGCGCCTCCTGAAGCCCCTGCGCGAAGCGCCGCCCGGCGGCGCCCGGTTCGAGGAGCCTGATGTTGTCGAGGATCAGGGGTACGAGCGTGGTGGGGCGTTCGCTCCAACGCGGTCTGGTGATGTCGATCTCGCCAACGCACCGCATGCCGTACCGGTCGAGGTAGGCCCGGATGGCGTCGCGCACCTCGGTCCCGCCCGCGAGCCTCGGCAGCTCGTCGAGGAAGCCGTCGTCCTCGACGTCCCGCAGGAAGGCCACCACCTCCGGATGCGGTCGGATGACGTCCGCGACGTCGAGCAGTGCCAGGCCCATCTCCGACGTGATGTTGCCCGGGGCGGACAGCGTGAGGGTGTCGGCGGCGTTCTTCTCGCCCAGCCATTCGGACAGCTGCTCGTTGAGCCACCAGGTGGCCTCCATCCCCGCCATGATCGCCTGCATGCTCAAGGGATCACTGAGGATCCGCTTGTGCTCCTCGAACGCCTTGGGCAGGAAGTCGAACAGCGCCGTCCCCGTCACCGTCGCGATGTCGTGCCGCAGGGCGGCGAGAGACGCCTCGCTGCGCTCGATCAGCTCGGTGACGATCGCCGGATCGTTCTCGATCGGGGCGGGCGTGCCGCCGACGGGCGGGCCGCTGGGACCGCCGTCCGGGAGCGTCGGAACGAAGTCGGGGCGGGCGAGGACGGTCTCCAGCGCGTCCCTGGTCAACGGATCGGACCTCTCCGCCATGCGGAGGAAGCCGGCACGGCTCGCGGGCGCTGCCAGCAGCCGGGTGGCGTCGACGAACAGCCTCCCGCCGGCCTCGTGCATCGGCGCCATGGCCGTCAGCTGCCACATGGAGAGCCCCAACGGCTTCATGGCGTCGGTCATCATCTGCTGATGCCCGACGGAGAGGTAGACGTGGTTCTCCCGGTCCTGGGCCGCCGGGACGGGGAACAGCGTCGTGATCGGGCGGCTCTGCACGATCGCGACGTCACCGTCGACCAGGCACCATTCGATGTCCTGCGGGTGGCCGAAGTGCGCTTCGATCCGCCGGCCCACGTCCACCAGCCGCAGGACCTGCGCGTCCGTCAGCGCCGGCTGCTCCTGTCGTTCCGGGCTGATCGCCTGTCTCGTGGTCCCGCCGGCCGGCAGCGCCTCGATGGCGAGACGCTTGCTGGCGATCGTCCGGTCGATGATCGCGCCGTCGCGCACCCGGTAGGAGTCCGGGTTCACCAGCCCGGAGACCAGGGCTTCGCCGAGGCCGAAGCTGGCCTCCACGGACGCGACCTTCCGGTTGGACGTGACGGGGTCGGCCGTGAAGAGGACGCCGGCCGCCTGCGGAAACACCATCTTCTGCACGACAACGGCCAGGTGGACCGCCCGGTGGTCGGTGTCGTTGCGCTGACGGTAGGTGACCGCCCGCTCGGTGAAGAGCGAGGCCCAGCACCGGCTGACGTGCGTGCGAATCGCCGCCGGACCCCTGACGTTCAGGTACGTGTCCTGCTGGCCCGCGAAGGAGGCCGTCGCCAGGTCCTCCGCCGTGGCGCTGGATCGGACGGCGTAGGCAGCTTCCTCGCCGTGCTGGCTGAGCGCCCGGCTGATGGCCGCCGCCACGTCGTCGGGCAGGGCAACCCCTTCGATGGCCCGGCGGATCTGGGCGCTGAGGTCGCGGACCGCCTCCCGGTCGTCCGGCTTCAGGCGCGACAGGTGGTCGAGCTGATCGTCGATCGAGGGCACCTCGGCCATGACCCGTCGGAAGGCGTCCGTCGTCACGCAGAAGCCAGCCGGTACGCGGATGCCGTCAATCCGCGACAACGCCCCCAGACGGGCGCCCTTGCCGCCGACGATCGCGACCTGCGTCTCGTCGACCTCGTCGAGATCTCGCACATACTGGTCGATCATCGCGCCCCGTTTCTTCGTCCGTTCCGGTGTCCGGCGGACGATTCTGCGGCAAGACCCGGGTCTTGCGGCAAGACCCCCGTTGCGATATACGTTAAAGTTGGAGCGGATAGCAGTGGTGTTCTTCCCGCTGTGAATGGAATCGTTCCGCTGATTCGTGCCTGGTTCCGCCCTTGCGGCAGGCCGTCCGGCACGTCCCCGTCGGCCCTGCACGCGCCGCACGATCCCCGTCGAAGCGCCCCGCGGCAGCGCGGCGCACCCCGTCGCCGGCGCACGGCGCCGCGTCGACGCTGCACCGGGTGTCGAACCCGACCGGGCGAGCACGCGAGAGGAGATCGTCATGGCAGCGACCGCGCAGATCCTGTTCGTTCAGGGCGCTGGCGCCGGCACGCACGACGAGTGGGACAACAGGTTGGTCGACAGCCTGCGGTGCGAGCTCGGGGACTCGTACGAGGTTCGTTACCCGCGGATGCCCGACGAGGGCGACCCGAGCTACGCCACCTGGAGCGCCGCCATCCGGCGGGAGATCGCGGCACTGGACGACGGCGCCGTCGTCGTGGGCCATTCGGTGGGCGGGGCGATCCTCGTCCACGCGCTCGCCGAGCGGCCACCCGAGCGGGAGCTCGCGATGATCGTGCTGATCGCCGCCCCGTTCGTCGGCGCGGGCGGCTGGCCCGGCGACGAGTTCGAGCTGCCGCACGACCTCGGTGCCCGGCTGCCGCGTGGCGTACCGGTGCGGGTGTTTCACGGGCTCCAGGACGAGACGGCGCCGCCGTCGCACGCGGACCTGTACGCGGGCGTGCTCCCGCAGGCGCGGGTGTACCGGCTGCCGGGGCGCGATCACCAGCTGAACGACGACCTCGGTGACGTGGCGAAGGTGATCAGGCTTGACACGTCTGGCTAATTGCATTAGCTTAAAGCTAACGCAATTAGCCGAACATGGAGGATCCCATGACCGAGTACCTGACCGTCGATGGCGGCACCCTGGCGTACGAGGTGACCGGCGCCTCCGGGCCGCTCGTCGTTCTCGCCCACGGCATGGGTGACAGCCGCGAGGCGTACCGCTTCGTCGTGCCGCGCCTGGTGGCCGCCGGCTACCGGGTGACCGCCGTCGACCTGCGGGGTTGCGGCGAGTCGAGCGCGCAGTGGCCCTCCTACAGCCGCACCGACATCGCCGGCGATCTGCTCGCGGTGATCCGCCACCTCGGCGGTCCGGCCGTGTTGGTCGGCCACTCGATCTCCGGCGGGGCCGCCACCATCGCCGCCGCCCAGGCGCCCGAGCTGATCACCGGCATCGTCGAACTGACCCCCTTCACCCGCAAGCAGTCGATCAAGCTGGGCGACCTGCGGGTCGCCCGCTACCGCAAGGGCATGGCCCGGCTGCTCGGCACCGGCCTGCTGGGCAGCGTGCCCCTCTGGCGCAGTTACCTCGACATCGCCTACCCGGCGAAAAAGCCGGCCGACTGGGCCGCTCGCACGGCCCGGATCGACGCCATGATGCGCGAGCCCGGCCGGATGGCGGCGATGCGCAAGATGGGCCAGTCGGCGCCGGTCGACGCCGGGGCGCAGCTGGGTAACGTCCGCTGCCCGGCCCTGATCGTCGAGGGATCGCTCGACCCGGACTGGGCCGACCCGCGAGCCGAGGGGGAGGCGATCGTGGCCGCGCTGCCGGCCGGGTTGGGTCGCCTCGAGGTCATCGAGGGCGCGGGTCACTACCCGCACGTGCAGTACCCCGACGAGACGGCGGCCCTGCTGCTCGCCTTCCTGGCCACGAACGCCCGCGCCTAGGGTCAACGCCCGCCTAGGGTCCTGAGCCCGCCTAGGGTCCTCGGCCCGCCCTGGTCAGGCCAGCAGCTGTTCCCGCATCCGCGCGCCCAGGTTGATCCGTCCCACCGCGCGCGGGCCGGCCGGATCGTGCACGTCCACTGTGTTGTTGCGACGCATCAGCGCACGGATCGGAGGTGGCAACCGGGGCGGGTCGTCCATCGCGGCGAGGATCTGCGCGGCGCTCGTGATCAGTCGATCGACGAAGGCGGCGGCGTCGGTGTCCACCCGCACCCGGCCGTACTCCCAGCCGGCGGTGGTGAGGTCGAGCACCTCGAACACATGGGTCACCAGCGGGTTCGGGTCGGTCACCCGATCGAGCCGGGCCGCCCGGCCGCCGACCACCGCGACGGCGGCGGCCACCTGGGCGTACGGGTGGAAGCCGCACGGCAACGCGAACAGCGGCCACCGCAGGCCGGGACCGGCCTCCATCCACAGCGGCCGGTAGTTGCGCCGGTGCACCAGGAGCCGCCGGCCCGTCCGCCGGTGGATGTCCTGCGCCTGCGCCCGCAGATCCACGTGTGCCTCGTCGGCGACCTGGCTCAGAATCCGGGCCGCCACCACCAGGCCGTCGTCGCCGCCCAGCATTCCGGTGGCCGCTTCGACCTGCGCGGGAAACGGGTTCCGGGAGTGCGCGCCGTATCCGTGCTGGAGGTCTCGCAGCAGCGCCTGCTGCCGCCCCGGGTCGAGCTGGACCCGCCCGCCGCCCAGCAACCGCTGGAGCCAACGCATGTCGCCTCGTTTCAGCAGAGCCGTCCCGAACCGTGGCAATGTTATGCGTCGGACGTTCCCCGCGTGCCGCAGGGGTGAGCATGGAGCGGCGTGCGCCGGCCGGGCGACACGCGGGTTGGTGCCCGCGACCGCGCCCGGCCGGCCCCGTCTACCGTGGCGGGTCGCTCAACTGCGGCTCCACCGCTGGCTGGCTGCGCCGTTGCAGTCCCAGATCTGGGTGCGTGTGCCATTCGCCGTACCGTTGCCCACCAGGTCCAGGCAGCGGCCCGAGGCGACCGCCGTGATCGAACCGTCGGCGTTGAAGCGCCACTGTTGGTTCGCCTGGCCGTGACAGTCCCAGATGATCACCGATGTTCCGTTGGCGGTGCCGGCGTTGTAGACGTCGAGGCACTTGCCTCCGTAGACCCGCAGCTCCTGAGCGCTGGTCGAGGTCCAGGACTGATTGGCCTGGCCGTGGCAGTCCCAGATGATGGTCGTGGCGCCGTTGGTCTGGGACGCGCCGTTGACGTCCAGGCACCGGCCGGCGGACGTGCTGCGGATCGTCGACGTCGTGCTCGGTGGGGGAGTGCTCGGTGGGGGAGTGCCGCCGCCGGTGACCAGGAACATGGCGGCGCCGTGCGCCGGCACCGACGCGCTGATCGTGCCGGTGGACGTCGCGGTCGTGTGGGACCACAGGTCACGTACGGCGTACGAGCCGGCGCTGCCGAGCCCGAGCGCGCTGGCCGTGGTGGAGATCGTGGTCGTGCCGCTGCCGCGGTTGAGCAGCACTGTGGCCACCCCGCCGGTGGACATCGGCTTGCGCCAGACCTCCAGGTCGCCGGAGTCACTGATCTTGCGGCCCTGCTGACCGCCCCAGTCCTGGTTGACGGCGATCACGTCGGTGTTGGTCAGGATCGTGCGGGTGGCCGCCGACATGGTGCGGATGTCGTTGCCCGCCAGCAGCGGGGCGTTCAGCAACGCCCACAGGCTGAAGTGGGCCCGGGACTCGGTGTCGGTGGGGCCGTTGCCGACCTCCAGCATGTCCGGGTCGTTCCACGCGCCGGGTCGGGCGTACGACTCCTTGCCGACCTGCTGGTCGAGGATGCTCATGATGGAGTTCCAGTTCCCACCGATGTCGCCGGTGGTACGCCAGGAGTTGCCCACCCCCGCGCCCCAGGTCCAGACGCTGTCCTGTCCCCAACTGCACAGGCTGTAGAGGATCGGCCGATTGGTGGCCGCGAGCGCGTCCCGCATGGCGGTGTAGCGCTGCTGCGCGCTCCGACCGAGGTGGTCGCCGCAGTTGTCGTACTTGAGGTAGTCGATCCCCCAGGATGCCCAGAGGTTGGCGTCGCGTTGCTCGTAGTTGATGCTGGCCGGGTACCCGGCGCAGGTGAGGGTGCCGGCTGAGGAGTAGATGCCGAGCTTGAGGCCCTTGTCGTGGACGTAGTCGGCGAGAGCCTTGATGCCGCTCGGGAACTTCTGCGGATCGGCGACCAGGTCGCCGCTGGCGTTGCGCTGTTTGGTGGACCAGCAGTCGTCGATGTTGACGTAGCGGTATCCGGCCGCGGCCATGCCGCTGGAGACCAGCGCGTCGGCCGTCTGCCGGATGAGCGTCTCGTTGACGTTGCACCCGAACGCGTTCCAGTCGTTCCAGCCCATCTGTGGCGTGCGGGCCAGCCCGTTCTCCAACGCCTGCGCGGGTCGGGTGGTGGTGAGCACCACCGCGCCGCTGACCACCGCGGTGCCGAGGGCGGCCGCGAGGAGCGCGGGGAGCAGTAGGGCGATTCTTCGTCTGAGCACGTGCACTCCTCGCGGGTGATTGGCGGCGAGGGCCGGCTGCCGGTCCACAGGAGCCAGGGATATAGATCACTGCCAATTTAACCCGTACGACATATGACGTCAACGCCGCCGGCATCCGGCGCGGACCTCGAAGGGTCGGAGCCTGTCGCACAGCCCCCCTGACCCACATCGTGGGAAGGTATTTAGTGAGGGTCATCTATATTGACGCCAGCTCGGCGGCGGCGACAGGATCTCGGCACCACCACCACCGCGATCTCCCCTGGGAGGCGTCATGCCCCGTCCCCGCCTGCCGCTCCTGCGGGCAGCCACCCGACTCGCCGCGCTCGCCGCGGCCACCGCCGGTGTGCTGCTCGCCGTCGCCACACCCGCCAGCGCCGCGGTCCCCACCGGCCGCTACGTCGCGCTCGGCGACTCGTACACCGCCGGTCCGCTGATCCCCACCCAGGTCGACCTCAACTGCCTCCGTTCGAACCGCAACTATCCCTCGCTGGTGGCCGCGTCCGCCGGCTCGACGTCGTTCGCTGACGTGAGCTGCTCCGGCGCCACGACCGACGACATCCTCTACGGCGGCAGCGGCGAACTGGGCATCAACGTGCCACCGCAGCTCAACGCGGTCACGTCGAGCACGGCGCTGGTGACGGTGCAGATCGGCGGCAACGACATCGGCTTCTCCGGCATCATCAGCGAATGCGCCGAGGCGAGCCTCAGCAGTCCGCTCGGCTCACCGTGCAAGAACCGGTACACCGCCGGCGGCACCGACCAGCTACAGGCTCGGATCGCGGCCACCGTGCCGAAGGTGACGACCACGCTGCAGGCGATCCGTCGGGCCGCGCCGAGCGCGCGGATCGTGGTGCTCGGATATCCGGCGATCCTGCCCGACAGCGGATACGGCTGCTGGCCCGTCGTCCCGATCGCCTACCAGGACGTGCCGTACCTGCGCGGTATCGAGAAGTCGCTCAACGCCATGCTGGCCAGCGCCGCCGGGGCGAACGGCGCCACCTACGCCGACGTCTACACGCCGTCGATCGGTCGGGACGCGTGCAAGGGCAGCGGCACCCGATGGGTCGAGGGGTTGGTGCCGCAGAACTCGGCCGCGCCCTTCCACCCGAACGCGCGCGGTGAGCAGGGCATGAGCAGCGCGCTGCTCGCCACCCTGAACAGCTGACCGAGCAGGATCGCTCGCGCCGGCCCCGTCACGCGAAGACGGCGGGGCCGGCAGTCGAAGCTGAGCCGGGACGACCGGCGCCCAGTGGTCCGCGTCGCGCCGCTGGCGACATACGTCTGAAAAAGGGGCGTCGAGCGGAAGACGTCACCGCTGTCGGCGGGCGTTGAGCCGGGCGGCCTGGCGCGTCAGGTGGTCGCGTTCGGCGAGGTTGGGGGCCTGGTGGGCCGCCTCGACGTACAGGCGGGCCGCCGTCGCGAGCTGGCCGTCGCGCTCGTGCAGGTACGCCGCCACCGCCGTGTGACGGGGCAGCGAGTCGTCCAACGCCGCGAGCGCCGCCAGACCGGCCCGGGCGCCGTCGGCCTCACCCACGGCCACCGCGCGGTTGAGCCGGACGACCGGGCTGTCGGTCAGGCGTGCCAGCTCGTCGTACCACTCGACGATCTGCACCCAGTCGGTCTCCTCGGCGGTGGGCGCGTCGGCGTGCAGCGCCGCGATGGCGGCCTGGGCCTGAAAATCGCCCAGCCGGTCGCGGGCGAGGGCCGCCTGGAGGATGTCGACACCCTCGGCGATGACGGCGGTGTCCCACCGGCTGCGGTCCTGCACGGCGAGCGGCACCAGGCTGCCGTCGGACGCGGTCCGGCTGGCGCGGCGGGCGTGGTGCAGCAGCATGAGGGCGAGCAGCCCCGCCACCTCGGGATGGTCGATGGCGGCCGCGAGCTGCCGGGTGAGCCGGATGGCCTCGGCCGCGAGGTCGACGTCGCCGGTGTAGCCCTCGTTGAAGACCAGATAGAGGACGCGCAACACGGTGGCGACGTCGCCGGGCTGGTCGAACCGCACGGTGGAGACGGTGCGTTTGGCCCGGCTGATGCGTTGCGCCATGGTCGCCTCGGGCACCAGGTAGGCGTCGGCGATCTGACGGGTGGTCAGCCCGCCGACGGCGCGTAACGTGAGCGCGACGGCGGACGACGGCGTCAGCGACGGGTGGGCGCAGAGAAAGTAGAGCTGGAGGTTGTCGTCCACCGCCGGCGTGGGCCCCGGCGCCGGCTCGGAGTCGACCAGGTCCTCACGACGGCGACGGGCAGCGTCCGTTCTCGTGGTGTCGAGGAACCGGCGCCAGGCCACGGTGATCAGCCAACCCTTCGGGTCCCGCGGCGGGTCGGCCGGCCAGACGCGGATGGCCTCGACCAGCGCGTCCTGCACGGCGTCCTCGGCCGCCGCGAAGTCAGCTCGGCGGCGGACGAGGACGCCGAGCACGCCCGGCGTGAGGCTCCGGAGCAGTGCGTCGTTCATCGCCGAGGTCATTCGGCGATGGTGGGGGGCTCGGTCAGGGACGGAGCCGCGCGCCGTTTCTCGACATGGCCGCCAAGAGAACTTTTGCGGCTCACGGGCGGAGGGCGGCGTCCGGCCGCCGGGAACCGGGCGGCCCGGTGCTGCCCCGCACGACCAGCGCGGTGCCGAGCTCGTACCGCTCCTGGGGCAGGGAATGGCCGTCGGCCAGCGCCAACGCGAGCCGGGCAGCGGTGGCCCCGATCTCGCTGAACGGCTGTCGCACCGTGGTGAGCGGTGGCGTGGTCCAGGTCGCCTGGTCCACGTCGTCGAAGCCGACGACGCTGAGGTCGTCGGGGATTCGCAGACCGGCCTCGTGGGCCGCCGCATAGACGCCGAGCGCCTGGAGGTCGTTGCCGCAGACGACGGCGGTGGGCGGTTCGGCCAGGGTCAGCAACTCACGGCCGAGGTCACGGCCGTCCTCGAAGCTGAAGACTCCGCGTCGTTCGAGGCTGCCGTCGAACGGAACGCCGGCATGGTCCAGCGCGGCTCGGAAGCCGTCCAGGCGAGCCCGCGCGGACAGGTCCTGCTGCGGCCCGGTGACCACTCCGATCCGTCGGTGGCCGAGGTCGAGCAGGTGCCGGGTGGCGGCCAGGGCGCCGCTCCAGTTGTTCGACCCGACGGCAGGCGTGGGGAACAGCTCGCCGACCGGATCGATGGCCACGAGCGGGATGCCCATGGCGGTCAGCTGTCTGCCATGCTCGGCGGTGACCAGGGAGCAGACCGCGATGACGGCGGTGGGCTGCCGCAGCAGCAGGGGCTCCATCCAGGGCAGTCCCGCCGCCACCCGATGGCGGATGTCGATGAAGCCGACCGTGCAGTCCCGGGAGCCGGCGACCTCCTGGATCCCCCGCAGGATCTCCAGGGCGATCGAGGACAGCATCTGGTGAAAGAGCACCTCGATGCAGAGGGTTCTCGCGGCGGTCTCCGGCCGGCGGTAGCCATGGTCCCGCAGCAGGGCCTCCACCCGCTGCCGGGTCTGCTCGCCCACCCCGGCGCGGCCGTTGAGAACCTTGGAGACCGTGGGAGGGGACACCCCGGCGAGCTCGGCGATCGTGGCGATGGGCAGGTCACCGCGCCGGGGCTTGCGGGGGTGGTGCCGCCGGCTCTCCTCGATCACACGGGGAGTCTACGGTGATCCGTCGATGGCGAGCCGGTCCGCGCTCAGTCGATCGGCCGCGCTGCCGGGCGGTAGTCGAACCAGTCGAAGGCGGCGCTGTCCTCGGTCACGTACATGCCGATGACCCGGCCGGTGAAGCCGGCGGCGACCTCGGTGGACAGGTAGCGCCCGTCGAGCTCGGCCAGCAGGACGCGGCCCCCGGAGGTCTCCACCTCGAACGAGATCATGTCGGAGGTGGCGGGGCGTACACCGAAGGGTTCGTCCGCGGCCGCCAGGTCCGCCGCGGAGGTCACGGTCGGCGGGTAGAGGTCGTCGGTCCGGGTGGCGATCGTCAGGACCAGCGGGCCAGCGGGTACGTCGAGGGACGCGAAGACCTGCCGGAACGGCCCGACCCGGCCGACGACGCGGACGCTGCCGGCGCGGACCTCCAGGTCGTAGTGGTGCGCCTCGTCGATTCGGATGGTGAGCCCGGCCGTGCCGCTGCCCGGATCCACCCGGGTGCCGGCACGGCAGTCATGGTGGCGCTGGCGCGTCGCCACGATCGTCGCGCCGGCGCGGTCCAGCGTCGTACCGGTGGCGTGCAGGGTGAGCCATCCGGGCCGCTCGGTCAGCGACCAGGCCGCGTCGGGGCGGGAGCGGGGCGAGATCCAGCCGGGCGCGAGGGCGGTCGCGTCGAAGTCGTCGTGGTAGGTGACCGGGCCGGGCGGGGCCGCGAGGGCCGGTGCGCTGCCGGCGGGTGCGGCGGTGACCTCCCGGACGACGTCCACGACGGGCCACCCGCCGTCCCAGCGAACCGGTACCAGGAACGTCTCGCGTCCGAGCACGTGGAAGGGCGGCCACTGGCCCTTCGCCCGGATGCCGAGAAGGACCATCCACCAGCTGCCGTCCGCGGCCTGCACCAGATCCGCGTGCCCGGCGGCCTGTACGGGCAGGTTGGTGCTGCGGTGCGTGAGGATGGGGTTGGTCGGTGCGGGCTCGAAGGGCCCCCGTGGGCTGCGTGAGCGGGCGACCGAGACGGCGTGGCCGGTGTGCGTGCCGCCCTCGGAGAGCAGCAGGTACCACCAGTCGCCGATCCGGTAGAGGTGCGGCGCCTCCGGGTACTGGCCGCCGGTGCCCGACCAGAGCGGAATCGGCCCCTCCAGCACCTGCCCCTTGTCCGGGTCGATCCGGTAGGCGTCCACTCCGGAGGTCGTCAGCCAGCAGGTGCCGTCGTCGTCCCAGGCCAGGGACGGGTCGACGTGGGGGAGGTCGAGGTAGACCGGCTCGGACCACGGGCCGGTGGGATCCTCCGTGGTGACGATGAGGTGTCGGCCCAGGCTGACGTTGGTGGTGATCACCCAGAACCGGCCGTCGTGGTGGCGGATGGTCGGCGCGAAGATGCCGCGGGACGCGTCGGCGTCCGGCGGGATCTCCAGCTGGCTGGGACGGTCGAGGACGTTGCCGATCTGTCGCCAGTTCACCAGGTCCCGACTGTGCAGGAGCGGTACCCCCGGGAAGTACTCGAAGCTGGAGCAGGCCAGGTAGTAGTCCTCGCCGACCCGGCAGACACTCGGATCGGGGTAGAAGCCGGGGACGACCGGGTTGTGGTAGCCCGAGACGGCCGGCGTGCCTGCGGACACTGGCGCCACCTCCTGCGGGGTGCATACCCTGATGCCACCAAATGTTCGCGATAACATCGTCTGCCCTGGATGCTACGAAGATGGCGTCGGGATGGCAACCCGGTCCGAGCGTCGGGGCGGGGCGGCCGGCCCGCGACCCCGGCGGGACGCTGGCGGGAAACATGGCCGACACCTCTTGACGAGCGGCACTGCCATCTACGAAGGTCTATTGAGAGAGAGGTGACGCGCCGTCGGGAGCTCGGCGCGTCGGTCCCGGCTGTGAACGTTGCTGCAGGGTGCGAACGGGCGGCACCTGTTAACGCTAACACCAGGGTGCCCCACCACACGTCTCGCACGAGACCTCGAACGGCGCGCTGGCCGTGGGCATGTCCACGACATTCGACTTCCTCGGCGGTGGCCCGGCACGGGCGCCGTCCTTCCCCCTCCTGCGCCTCTGAACTGCGCTGATTGGAGAGACCATGCCTGAAGTGACACGAAGGAACGTGCTCAGGGCCGATGCGGCGGGCGCCGGAGCCGCGCTGCTGCCAGTCGCGTGGTCCGCCGTCGCCCGCGCCGGCTCGGTGGCGCCGCCGCAGGTGCTCGCCGCCGGCGACCTGGCCCTCTGGTACGACGGACCCGCGGGCACCGACTGGCTGCGGGCGCTGCCGATCGGCAACGGCCGGCTGGGCGCGATGGTGTTCGGCAACGTCGACACCGAACGACTCCAGCTCAACGAGGACACCATCTGGGCCGGCGGCCCGTACGACTCGGCCAACACCCGGGGGGCGGCCAACCTGGCCGAGATCCGGCGGCGGGTCTTCGCGGACCAGTGGACCCAGGCGCAGGACCTCATCAACCAGACGATGATGGGAACCCCGGGCGGCCAGCTCGCCTACCAGCCGGTGGGCAACCTCCGACTCGCCTTCGGTTCCGCCAGCGGGGCGTCGCAGTACAACCGGACGCTCGACCTCACCACCGCCACCGTCACCACGACGTACGTGCTGAACGGTGTCCGGTACCAGCGTGAGGTGTTCGCCAGCGCACCCGATGCGGTGATCGTGCTCCGGCTGACCGCCGACCGCGCCAACTCGATCACGTTCAACGCCACCTTCGACAGCCCGCAGCGGACGACGATGTCGAGCCCCGACGCCACCACGATCGCCGTCGACGGCATCTCCGGCGCCATGGAGGGTGTCAACGGGTCGGTGCGCTTCCTCGCCCTGGCCCAGGCCGTCGCGACCGGCGGCACGGTCAGCAGCTCCGGGGGCACCCTGCGCGTCTCCGGCGCCACGAGCGTGACCGTCCTGATCTCGATCGGTTCGAGCTATGTCAACTACCGCACGGTCAACGGTGACTACCAGGGCATCGCGCGCAGCCGTCTCGCCGCGGCCCGTGGCGTGGGCGTCGACCAGCTGCGCGGTCGCCATCTCGCCGACTACCAGGCCCTGTTCAACCGGGTGACCATCGACCTGGGTCGTACGGCCGCCGCCGATCAGCCGACCGACGTGCGGATCGCCCAGCACGCGAGCACCAACGACCCGCAGTTCTCCGCCCTGCTGTTCCAGTATGGCCGCTACCTGCTGATCTCCTCGTCGCGGCCGGGCACCCAGCCGGCGAACCTCCAGGGCATCTGGAACGACTCCATGACGCCGCCCTGGGACTCGAAGTACACCATCAACGCCAACCTGCCGATGAACTACTGGCCCGCCGACACGACGAACCTGGCCGAGTGCTTCCTGCCGGTCTTCGACATGATCAAGGACCTCACGGTGACCGGTGCGCGCGTCGCCCAGGCGCAGTACGGCGCCGGCGGCTGGGTCACCCACCACAACACCGACGGGTGGCGCGGCGCCTCGGTCGTCGACGGGGCGCTGTGGGGCATGTGGCAGACCGGCGGGGCCTGGCTGTCCACCCTCATCTGGGAGCACTACCTGTTCACCGGCGACACCGGCTTCCTGTCGGCCAACTACCCGGCCCTCAAGGGCGCCGCCCAGTTCTTCCTCGACACCCTGGTGGCCCACCCGACGCTCGGCTACCTGGTCACGAACCCGTCGAACTCGCCCGAGCTGCCGCACCACTCGAACGCCAGTGTCTGCGCGGGCCCCACCATGGACAACCAGATCCTGCGGGACCTGTTCGACGCGGTCGCCCGCGCCAGCGAGGTGCTGGGCGTCGACACGACGTTCCGCTCCCAGGTGCGCACGGCCCGGGACCGGCTGGCGCCCACGAAGGTCGGCTCGCGCGGCAACGTCCAGGAGTGGCTCGCCGACTGGGTCGAGACCGAGCGGAACCACCGGCACGTCTCGCACCTGTACGGCCTGCATCCCAGCAACCAGATCACCAGGCGCGGCACCCCGCAGCTCTACGAGGCCGCGCGCCGGACGCTGGAGCTGCGCGGTGACGACGGCACCGGCTGGTCCCTCGCCTGGAAGATCAATTACTGGGCTCGGCTGGAGGACGGCGCCCGCGCCCACAAGCTCCTGAAGGACCTCGTGCGGACCGACCGGCTCGCGCCGAACATGTTCGACCTGCACCCACCGTTCCAGATCGACGGCAACTTCGGTGCGACCTCCGGCATCGCCGAGATGGTGCTGCACAGCCACACCGGCGAGCTGCACCTGCTGCCGGCGCTGCCGAGCGCCTGGCCCACCGGCCAGGTCGCGGGGCTACGCGCTCGCGGCGGATACACCGTCGGCGTGGCCTGGACCAGCGGGCAGGCCGACGAGATCAGCGTCCGCGCCGACCGTGACGGCACCGTACGACTCCGGGGCCGGCTCTTCACCGGTTCCTTCACCCTCGACGACGTCACCGACGGCAGCACGCCCACCACCACCCGGCCGGAGACGGATGTCGTCCAATTCGCCGTCCGCGCCGGGCACACCTACCGCGCCGCGCGGCCCGGTGTGACACCGTCGCCGACGCTGAGCAGCACGCCCACGCCCACCGTCACTCCGACCCTGAGCCCGACGCCGACGCCGACGCCGACCGTGACGAGCACGCCGTCGCCGTCCGGTGCGCGGGCCACGTACACGGTGACGAGTTCGTGGTCGGGCGGCTTCCAGGGCGAGGTCACCGTGACCGCCGGCGCGGCCCCGATCCGTGGCTGGACCGTCTCCTGGACGTTCCCCAACGGGCAGGTGATCAGCCAGATCTGGAGCGGCGCCCACACGCAGAGCGGCGCGAACGTGCGGGTGACGAACGTCGACTACAACGGGTCGCTGCCGGCGGGCGGCTCGACGACGTTCGGCTTCATCGCCTCCGCGACCGGCGTCAACAACCCGCCGACCGACCTCACCTGCACGACGACCTGACCCGGCGCGTCCTGCGCCTGCGCTTCAGCCCGCCGTCGGCCCGGTGCCGGTGGCGGGCTGGGGCGGCCGGCGTGCGCGTCGCGTCGTCCCGGACCGTCGGCTACCGCCCTCGCTCGCCCGTGGGCCTCGCCTGCCTTCGCCACCGATAATGACGCCACACGGCGACCGCGCACGCCACGGCGACGAGCAGCGCCGCGGTGCCCTTCCACGCACGCTCGAACCACGGGCGGTCGGTGCCGAACGCCGCTTCGCCGGCGACCATGAGCCACAGCCCCGTCCACGCCCACTGCCAGCCGCGTGGCCAGGAGAAGGAGTCGGGCGGGTCGGCGAACGCGCCAGCCACGACGAACGCGGCGCCGACGACGGCGATCAGCGGTACGCCGATGCGCGAGACGACCTCCCAGAGCGACACGGACCGATCATCGCCGGTGGGCGCAAGCGCCAGCGTCGCCGCGGGCCGGCGGGCGTGCGGACGGGACCCGGTCCGCCGACCGCGAGCCACCCGATCGCGGCGGTGCTCAGGAGACCGCCGCGCGTACCAGCTCGATGACCCTCTTCTCCACCTCGGGGCTCCACGTCCGCAGCGCGTACGCCACCGGCCAGATATCTCCGTCGTCGAGGTTGGCCGTGTCCTGGAAGCCCAGGGTCGAGTAGCGGTAGTTGAACTTGCCGGAGTCCTGGAAGAAGACGACGATCTTGTCGGCCGCGTTCGCGTAGGCGGGCATCCCGTACCAGGTCTTCGGCGTCAGTTCGGGGGCGGCGGCGGTCACCGCCACGTGCACGCGCTCGGCGAGCGCGCGGTCGTCGGGCGCCATCTGCGCGATCCGGTCGAGGACCGCCTGCAACCCGTCGGCCCTCTTGGCGCCCTTCTTGCCCTCGGCGCGCAGCTCGGCCGCACGCTCCTTCATCGCGGCGCGCTCCTCGGCGCTGAAGCCGTCGGACTCGGTCGTGGAGGTCTTCGCGGACATGTCGGGCTCCCTCTCGATGTTTTCCGGCCCGGCGTGGTGCCGGCTACCTGGGCAAAGGCTAGG
>NZ_JBFAPG010000025.1:0-26319 GCF_040675595.1 Micromonospora sp. NPDC049580 | reverse complement strand
GCTGACCGGCCTGGCCGGGGCGTACCTCCGGCTGGTCGGCGACACCGCCAGCACCGGGGCACCGCAGCCGTCCACCCCCACCGCCGCCGCCTGCTCGCCGGTGAACTCCTCGATGGCGGCTCGCAACCCCTGCTGCAACGGGTGCTCCGGCCGCCAGTAGCCGTCCCGCGGCCACCCGGCGGCCTCGCAGGTCAGCAGCATTCCGCTGTGCTTGCCGGAGCAGTTCATCTGCACCCGGCTCGGCCCGCCCCCGGCCCGCAGCACCGCCTCCCGGGCCGCCGCACCCACCGGCAGGTCGGGCGGGCAGTGCAGCGCCGAGGCGTCCAGCCCGGCCCGGTCGAGGAGCGCGCCGATCCGGGCCAGGTGGAAGTCCTCCCCCGCGTGGCTCGCCGAGACCAACGCCAGGTCGGCCGGATCGGTAAGCGTCAGGCCGGCGCGGAGCATCCCGATCGCCTGCATCGGCTTGCTGGCCGAGCGCGGGAAGATCGGCGCGGTCACGTCCCCGGCGGTCGCCAGCGGCACCCCGGCGGCGTCCAGCACCACCACCGAGCCGCGGTGCGCGCCCTCCACGAACCCGGACCGGACCACCTCGGCGAGCGGCACGCCGCCCTCGTACGTCTTTCCCACGTGCTGGACGGTACCGAGGGGCCGAGGCTGTCCGTCGGCGGGGTGACCAGGTGGTCCACCGCCCGGGTGACAGGGGCGCGGAAGGTGTCCGGCCTTACAGCCCGAGCAGCGCGCGGGCCTCGGTGGTGGTCAGCGGCGGTCGCTGGGCGAGTTGGGCGAAGCCGACCGCGCGGGCGACCAACTGCATGTTGGACTCGACCGCCCGACCCTTGGCGTACGTCACCGTGTCCTCCATGCCGACCCGCAGGTGCCCGCCGGTGGACAGCGAGGCGAGCATGACCGGGATCGTGCTGCGGCCGATGCCAGTGGCCGAGAAGGTGGTGCCCGCGGGCAGATCCGCCAGCATCCGGTGGGCGGCGACAAGCGTCTCGGTGGTGCCCGGCATGCCGCCCGGCACCCCCATCACGAAGTCGACGTGCACGTGACCGCCCGCCGGCAGGCCGTACTTGCCGAGCAGCCGCTGCAACGCGGACAGGTGGCCGAGATCGAAGATCTCGTACTCCGGCACGATGCCGCGCTCCTGCATCCGGGTGTGCAGGTCGACGATGAACTCCCAGCGGTTGAGGAAGACGTCGTCGCCGAAGTTGACCGTGCCCATGGTGCAGGAGGCCATGTCCGGACCCGCGTCGAGCACGGCGAGCCGGGACGCCTCCGGGTCGGTCACCGCGCCGCCGGAGGAGAGCTGCACGATCAGGTCGGTGCTCTCCCGCAGTGCCGCCACCGTCTCGGCCAGCCGGGCCGGGTCGAGGGTCGGCCGCGCCTCGTCGTCGCGGATGTGAACGTGGATCACGGCGGCGCCGAGCGCCTCGCACTCCTTGGCGGTGAGCAGCAGCTCGTCCAGGGTCACCGGCAGCGCCGGCACCTCCGCCTTGGCCGACTCCGCGCCCGTCGGGGCCACCGTGATCAACGTCCCTGTCGTCATGCCGGCGATCCTAGACGCCCCGGTCAGGACGGGTCGATCGCCGCCGCGGTCTCGCCGATCATCAGCGCGGCGTCGTCCGGGACGTTCCGCTTCAGGACGGCGAGAGCGACCTGACCCAGCTCGTGGTGCAGCACGGCGGTGCCCACGAAGCCCACCGCCCGGCCGTCGAGGGTGACCGGCGTA
Organism: Micromonospora sp. NPDC049580; assembly: GCF_040675595.1. NCBI lineage: Bacteria > Bacillati > Actinomycetota > Actinomycetes > Micromonosporales > Micromonosporaceae > Micromonospora > Micromonospora sp. NPDC049580. Next base: position 24,587 of record NZ_JBFAPG010000025.1, on the reverse strand, counting down.
CCGGCGGTCGGCGGCTGGTCGGTGGTCACCCCGTCCAGGTGCAGCAGCACCAGGCGGCGCGGCGGCCGACCCATGTTGTGTACGCGGGCCACCGTCTCCTGACCCCGGTAGCAGCCCTTGTCCAGGTGCACCGCCGGGCCGATGAGGTCCACCTCGGCCGGGATGGTCCGGTGATCGGTGTCCACCCCGACCCGGGGCTGCCGGGCGGCGACCCGGATCGCCTCGTACGCCCAGAGGCCGGCGACCGGCACGCCCGCGCCGCGTAGCTCGGCGACCACCTGCTCCATCGCCGAGCGGGGCACCAGCAGGTCCACCCCGAGCAGGCCGCGACGCGCCCACCCGCCGATCGGCAGCGGTCGGACGTCGTACCGGATGCCCGCTCGGGGCGGCACGGCCCCGGCGGCGAACTTCGGACCCGGCACCGGCACCAGGTCCGGCGCGGCCAGCCCGGTCACGCCGAGCGTGCCCAGGGCCTCCGGCGCCGCCGGCCCGACCAGCGACAGCAGCGCCCGCTCGGCGGTGGCGTCGCGGGGGTCGACCCTGCTGAAGAACCGCATCTTCTCCAGGTACGCCAGCAGACCGTCGGTCGCCCCCGGCTCGGTGTCCAGCCAGGTCGTCTCGCCGTCCTCGGCGACCAGGGCGTGCTGCTCGACGTGCCCGTGCGGCGAGAGCACCAGCAACTCGGTGCCCTCGCCGGCGGCCAGCGTGCTCAGGTGCTGCGAGGTGATCGTGTGCAGCCAGCCGGCCCGCTCCTCGCCGGGCACCGCGATGATCCCCCGGTGTGACCGGTCGACCAGGCCGACCTCGGTGTCCAGGACGCGCTGCTCGCGCAGCGGATCGCCGTAGTGCGCGGCCACCCCCCGCACCCCGACCGCGACGTGCGCCGGGTCCGGCTGGTCACGGCTGGCCTCGTCGATGCTCTCGACGGCCACCGCGCCCGCGATGTCGATCATGTTTGATCCCCGTTCTCGCAGCGGTCGCAGACGCCGAAGAGTGACACGTGCCCGATGTCCACCCGGAAACCCCGCTGCGCGGCCAACTGCTCGGCGAGCGGGCGGAGCAGCTCCGGATCGATCTCGTCGATCGCGCCGCACTCCCGGCAGACCAGGTGGACGTGTTGGTGCTCACCCGCCGCGTGGTAGGTCGGCGAACCGTGCGAGAGGTGGGTGTGGGTCACCAGGCCGAGCCGTTCCAGCAGCTCCAGCGTGCGGTAGATGGTGGTGATGTTGACGCCGGCGGCGACCTCCCGGACGGCGGTGTGCACCTGCTCCGGTGTGGCGTGGCCCAGATCGAGCACCGCCTGGAGGACGAGCTGCCGCTGGGCCGTCAGCCGCAGCCCACGGGCCCGGAGCATTTCCGCGAGGGAGGATTCGGACACCGTCCGATCATAGTTCGGCGGCCGTGGCTACCTCCGCCGTGCGACGCCCGTCGCTACCCTCGACCCTCATGGCGACGTCCTTCACCGGGCAGGTTCCGGTCGGCCCGACCGCGCGGATCGCCGTGCTCGGGCAGGGCCCGGTCCCGGCCACGGAGCCGGTGGTACGCGGCGACGACCGTGGCGTCCTGCACGGCGACGGGCTCTTCGAGAGCATGCACCTGCGCCAGGGCCGGCCGTGGCTGCGCGACGAGCACCTGGCCCGGCTGGCCGCGTCGGCCGCCGCCATCGAGCTGGCCGTGCCCGACGCCGCCGCGTTGACCGACCTGCTCGACACGGTGTGCGCCGGCTGGCCGGCGCGGGTCGAGGGGGCGTTGCGGCTGGTCTGCACCCGGGGCCCGCAGGCCGGCGCACCGACGGTCTACGCCACGCTGAGCGAGGTGCCGGCGGCGGCGCGGATGGCGCGACGGGACGGGATCAGCGTCGCGAACCTGCCGCTCGGGGTGCCCGCCACCGCCCGCGCCGAGTTGACCTGGCTGCCCACCGGGATCAAGTCCACCTCGTACGCGGTCAACAGCGCCGCCCGCCGCTGGGCCCGCGCCAACGGGGTGGACGACGTGCTCTGGATCTCCTCCGACGGGTACGCCCTGGAGGGGCCCACGGCCAACGTGGTGTGGCTCACCGGCGACACGCTCCGCACGGTGCCGGCCGCCACCACCGGCATCCTGCCCGGCACGACCGTCGCCTGGCTGCTCGCCCACGCCGGCGAGCTGGGCCTGAGCGCCGCCGAACGGATGGTCACCCCGGCCGAGCTGCACGACGCCGACGGGGTGTGGTTCGCCTCGTCGGTGCGCGGGCTCACCGAGGTCCACACGCTGGACGGGGTGCGCCGGGACCGTTGCCCGCGCACCCCCGCCCTGCAGTCGCTGCTGGGTTTCCCCGTCGGCTGAAGCGTCAGCCGCCGACCCGGACGAGCCGGGCGGAGAGGTGCGCGCTGAGTGGGTGACCCATCGCCGCCATCTCCTGGGCGTAGAGCAGCGCCCCCTCGACGATGCCGAAGAGCCGGTGCCCGCCGGTGACCTCCTTGGCGGTCGCCGTCCGGACCACCGCGTCGGTGGCGAACTCGACCTGGGTGCCGGTGCGCTTGCCGAGGTGCAGCTCCATCACCCCGGTGGGGGTCGTGAGCAGGGCCTCCAGCTCGTCGGTTGCCCGACCGTCCACCAGCACCGGTCGCCACCAGCCGACCTCACGCCCGGCCGGGCGGACGGGCCTGCTCTGCTCGTCGAGGATCCAGGCGCGCGACTCGTAGTGCAGGAACGGCCGGCCGTCGTGGCTGATCCGGATCTCCTGCGCGTAGTCGAAGTCCTCGATGGTGGGGAAGCCACCCTTGCCCCGGCCGCGCCACAGACCGATGTACGGCAGCAGGCCGTCCAGCGCCGGGTGCAGCTTCGGGCCGACCCGCAGGTCGTGACTCTCCTCGAACGGGTACTCCTCGACCGGCGGCGCGTTCAGCCACGGTGGCTGCAGCGGGTTCTCGTCGCTCACCGTGCCACCTTCGTTCGCGACTGCGGGGCTCGCAGGCCCGGCTCACTCCTCGCGCTCACCGTGCCACCTTCGTTCGCGACTGCGGGGCTCGCAGGCCCGGCTCACTCCTCGCGCTCACCAACGTCCCCTCGAAATCTTTACTGCCAGGTAGACCAGGCCGCCGGCGAGCCCGCCCAGGCCGGCGACCAGCAGGCTGACGAACCCGATCTCGGTAACCATCGTGACCATCCTATGCTGGGCCTCATGGCCCGCTCTCTCGTCGTCAAGGTCACCGCTGGGGCGGACGCCCCGGAGCGGTGCGCGCAGGCTTTCACGGTCGCCGCCACGGCGGTCGCGGCCGGCGTGGACGTGTCGCTCTGGCTGACCGGGGAGTCGACCTGGTTCGCGCTGCCCGGCCGCGCCCAGGAGTTCGAGCTACCGCACTCCGCGCCGCTGGCCGAGCTGCTGCACGTCATCCTGACCAGTGGTCGGGTGACCGCCTGCACCCAGTGCGCGGCCCGGCGGGAGATCGGCCCGGACGACGTACTGCCCGGTGTGCGGATCGCGGGCGCCGCGGTCTTCGTCGAGGAGGCGTTGGCCGAGGGCACGCAGGCGCTGGTCTACTGACCACCGGCACACCTCGGGGCGACGGTATGGGCGGACTCCCGATACCGACCCGACATCTCGGACAGCTGCCTACGATTCGACTGTGACCGAGGCGACGGAGAGGTTCTTCGAATCGCTGCCGACGCGCGCCCCCGCGGTCCTGGGCGGCCTGGCCAGGGGGACCCTGCAGATCGATCTCGGCACCGGCCACCGGACCGAACACTGGCTGGTCCGGATGCGGCCGGGAGCGGTACAGGCCAGCCGCGAGCGGGGTCCGGCCGACGCCATCTGGTTCAGCAGCTCGGCCCTGTTCGACAGGCTGATCACCGGCGAGGCCCAGGCGCTCGCGGCGGTACTGCGCAACGAGAGCACCTTCAGCGGTGACGTGGTGCTCTTCCTGGCCTTCCGCCGCTTCTTCCCGAACCCGCCGGGCACCCGCGACCCGCGCGAGGTAGCCCGGGAGGCAGTCGGGCGGCGGACGTGAACGATCTCGTCAGCATCCTGGACGGCAACACCTTCCTGGTCAGCGACCGACGCGGCGACATCGAGCCGTCCTTCACCTTCCCGACCGGGTTGTTCTCCTTCGACACGCGTTTCCTGTCCAGTTGGGTGCTCACCCTCAACGGCGAGCGGCTGCACGCACTCTCGATCGACGACAGCCAGTCGTACCGGACGACGTTCTTCCTCGCTCCCGGCGAACCCACCCACTACCTGGACGCCAAGTGGTCGGTGATCCGCAGCAGAGAGATCGGGGGCAGCTTCGACGAGGAGCTGACCGTGCTCAACCACTCCGGCGAGGAGGGTGAGTTCACCGTCCGGATCGAGATGAGCAGCGACTTCGCCGACCTGTTCGAGATCAAGCACGCCCGGGAGAAGGTGGGCCGGACGACGGTCGCGGCGACCGACAACGAGCTGCGGTTGACGTACCGGCGGGAGGCGTTCCGCCGGGAGACCGTGGTCCGCTCCACGGTTCCGGCGCAGGTCGACAACTCCGGGATGACCTTCCGGGTCCGGATCGACAGCAACAGCGAGTGGACCACCCGGCTGCACGTCTCCACCGTCGTCTACGGGGCCCGGGGCGAGGACATCCGGGCCACCCTGCCGTACGCGGGCAGCCGCAGCGGGGACGCCATCCGCGCCGAGCAGCAGGAGCTGATCGACCGGGCGCCGAAGCTCGGCTGTGACTGCGAGCCGCTGGCCGGGGCGTACCGGCGCAGCCTCAACGACCTGGCCGCGCTGCGCTACGAGTCGATCGCCCTGGGCGTACGGCTGATCGCCGCCGGGCTGCCGTGGTTCATGACCCTGTTCGGTCGGGACAGCATCATCACCTCGTTGCAGGTGCTGCCGTTCCTGCCGGAGCTGATCCCCCCGACCATCTTCATGCTGGCCGGTCTCCAGGGGCACCGGGTGGACGACTTCCGGGACGAGGAGCCCGGCAAGATCCTGCACGAGCTGCGGTACGGCGAGACCGCCGGCTTCGAGGAGCAGCCCCACTCGCCGTACTACGGGTCGGCCGACTCGACCCCGCTGTTCGTCATCCTGATCGACGAGTACGAACGCTGGACCGGCGACACCGCGCTGGTCAAGCGGCTGGAGCCGAACATCCGGGCGGCCCTGGAGTGGATCGACACGTACGGCGACCTGCTCGGCACCGGCTACCTCTGGTATCGGACCCGCAACCCGGAGTCCGGGCTGCAGAACCAGTGTTGGAAGGACTCCTGGGACGCCATCTCGTACGCCGACGGCCGGCTGCCGGGCTTCCCCCGGGCCACCTGCGAGTTGCAGGGCTACGCGTACGACGCGAAGATCCGGACCGCCCGGCTGGCCCGGAAGGTCTGGAACGACCCGGCGTACGCCGACCGGCTGGAGCGGGAGGCGGCGGCGCTCAAGCAGCGGTTCAACCACGACTTCTGGATCGCCGACCGGGAGTACTACGCGCTCGCCCTGGACGCCGACGGCCGGCAGGTGGACGCGCTCACGTCGAACATCGGGCACCTGCTGTGGAGCGGGATCGTGGACGAGTCCCGGGCCCGCAAGGTGGTCGACCACCTGCTCGGTCCGCGGCTCTTCTCGGGCTGGGGGGTGCGGACCCTGGCCGAGGGCGAGGGTCGGTACAACCCGATCGGCTACCACGTGGGCACCGTGTGGCCGTTCGACAACTCGATCATCGCCTGGGGCCTGGGCCGGTACGGCTACCGGGAGGAGGCCGGGCTGATCTGCGACTCGATGCTCGCGGCGTCCCGCTACTTCGACGGGCGGCTGCCGGAGGCGTTCGCCGGCTACGCCCGCAGCCGCACCGGCTACCCGGTGGAGTACCCGACCGCGTGCAGCCCGCAGGCCTGGTCGAGCGGCACCCCGCTGCTGTTGCTGCGGGTCATGCTGGGGCTGGAACCGCAGGGCGAACACCTGATCATCGATCCGGCTGTGCCACCGGGCATGGGCCGGGTGGAGCTGCTGGACATTCCCGGCCGCTGGGGCCGCGTGGACGCGTTGGGTCGCAGCCGAGGCCCGCAGGATCACCAGACGGGCGGCTGACCCGGGCCCGACGTCCGGCTCAGGCGGGGCAGCCGACGGTGGCGGCCACCAGTGCGGTGTCCGGGCCGAGTTCGGCCAGCACGGTGACGTCGCCGGTGCGGTACGCGTACAGCGGGGGGTTGTCCAGCAGTGGGGTGCCGGCGGCCAGCGGGGCGAGCGCGCCGGCCGTGGCCGAGCCGGGCCCGGCGGCGGACCGTGCGGTACGGGCCACGGCGCCGCCGGGGCACGGCGCGGTGACCAGGTCCGGCGCGGCGTCGGCCGGACGGTCGAGCGCGGTCAGGGCAGCCGTCAGGGCCGTGGCCTCCGGGCCGGCGCCGGTGGCCGGCTTCGGGTCGTAGCCGGCGCCCAGCGGCCGGCAGCCGGTGTCGACGGTCAACCGGAGCCGGCCGTCCCCGGTCGGTCGTCCCTCGACGGCGACGAAGTCCCCGGCGTCGGCGTGCAGTTCGGGGCCGTCCAGGCCGGGGCCGACTCCGGCCCGCCAGGTGGACGGCAGCCGGTCGGCGATGCCGGTCAGCACGGCGCGCTCGGTGCCGGCGGGCGCGAGCACGCCGACCTCGCGGCGCAGCGCCGCGCCGTCGGAGAACGGGGTGACGCGGCAGCCGGCGTTGACCCGCACCGGGCCCAGCTCCAGCAGCCCGGCCGTCCCGGCGGCGCGGGCCAGCTCACCGACCGCCCGGTCGACCACCGGGGCGGCCTCGTCGAGGGAGCGCTGTTCGCGCACCGTCGGCGGGTCGTCGCGGACCGACATCCAGGCGAGCCCGGCCAGCAGCACGGCCCACAGCACGGTCGCGACCAGCAGCCAGCGCCGCCCACGCCGGGCAGGTGCCGGCGCGGCGGGATCGCTCGACGGGGCCCAACCCGTCTGGACAGCACCGTTCACCCGGCCATGGTGTCACGGGCGGTCCGCCGTACCGGAGGCAGCGGTCGGCAGCCGGGGTGACGGCCGCGGGTCAGGCCGGCCGGGGCGGCGGATCGAGCCGGTAGCCGACCCCGCGCACGGTGTGCACCCGCGGCCCGCCCGGCAGCCCGTGCAGCTTGCGCCGGAGCCGCCTGATCGCGGAGTGCAGGATCGCCGTGTCGCCGAGGTACGCGCCGGCCCAGACCGCGGCGAAGAGCTGCTCGTGGCTCCACACCACCAGCGGCGGACCGACGAGCCGGGCGAGCAGCTCCCGTTCGGTACGGGTGAGCGGGAGTGGATCGCCGCGCCAGGTGACCAGGTGCCCGGCCCGGTCGACGACCAGCTCACCCCAGCTGACCCGCCCCTGCGGCGGGGCCGGCGGGGTGGCCGGTGTCGAACCGCCCGACGGTGGGAACAGCATCGCCCGCAGCTGGGCCAGGTCGGCGCAGGTCACGACCGGCCCGATCCCGTCGAGCTGCCGCAGCACCCGCTCGCGCACCGAGGCGTCCGCACTGACGCAGACGACGATCGGGGCCACTGCGCCGGGCCCGCCGACTCCGCCCGCACCACCCGCGACCACCACCCGACGATAGTGACGTATGCCGATGCGATTCGGGGCCCCGTCCACGGTCGGGATGACGCCACGTCACTGACCAGGCACTGACCGGCGTTATTCACTGAGCACCGTCCGAACCAGCCAGAGCATGACTGTCAGCGGACGTGGGGGTGCTGCGCAGGGGTCACCGTCGGGGTCGCGGCGACGGTCCGGGTGAACCGGGTGGGTACGACGACCGGCTACACCCTGACCGCGAACGCCCAGGGCCGGTACGTCTGGTGGCTGCCAAAGGGCCGCTACGAGGTGATCGTCGCCAAGGACGCCTGGGTGCCGCAGACGCAGCGCACGCGGATCGAGGCGGGCATCGTCGACACGCTCGACTTCACCCTCGATCCGGCCTCGTCCTGCACGAAAGCCACCGGCATCTGACCCGACACTCGTGGATGGCCGGCGACCTGTTGGCCGCCGGCCACCCGCCGGGCCGATTCCCGGCCGCACACTCGCTCCCGCACTGTCGTTTACCCGACATCGGCACACCCGGAAAGCCAGTGTCATCGATGAACGGTGGGTAGTGGACCAGTGACGCGAGGAACCACCATGTGGTCCGCGCCGTCGGAGGGAGGCAGTAGGGTGACGCCAACAGCGACGTCGTCGACGGCGAGAGGTCCAGCAATGGGCACCGCCATCGTCAAGACCCCACAGGAGCTGCGCGAATGGCGAGCTCGCCTCCTGGAACGCGTCCACATGAACAAGGAGACGCTGTACGACCTGGGGCGCAACTTCGATCTTCGAGCCGACGAGCGCAGCGTCTACGAGATGGTCCGCTCCATTGACTACCTGCTCGGCGATGACGACTGACGGCCCTTCCGTCTCTCCCGATCTCATTGCCAGAGCCAGCGCTTTCGCCGACGACATCACCGCTCGCCTGCACCGGGTGGTGAAGACGGAGAAGAGCCTGTCGGCATTGTTGATGCCTGGCAGGAACGGCGGCCGGGTCATGGTTGGCATCGTCGAGGGAGACGCCTGTACATCGACAATAGGCACCGCCTCGACCTGCTGGTCAAGTTCAACTGCTGCATGGATTCGAGCGGCAGGCATTTGGCCACGGATTCCTCGTGGCTCCATGTGACCTCGAAGGGCGACAAGGCACCGCTGTTTCGCTATGAGTACGTTCGAGACATCCAGAGCGGTGTGCCCTGCGCCCACCTGCACGTACATGGCCACCGCGATGAGTTCGCCTTCGCCATGCAGGACGGGGCACGAGGACGCCCCAAGGCCCGCAAACGCCGGCACGAAGTGCCACGGCTCGCGAAGTTTCACTTTCCGCTCGGCGGGCACCGCTTCCGACCCTGCGTCGAGGACATCCTCCAGGCCGTCGTGGAAGAGTTCTGCGTCGACACCGTCGATGGATGGCGGAACGCGGTGGACGAGGGCCGCGAGGAGTGGCGCCGGCTCCAACTACTCGCGGCGGTGCGCGACGCGCCCAATGTCGCAGTGCGGGCGTTGGACGAGCTGGGCTACAAGATCGTGCCGCCCGACTCCGTACCGGCCGACAACCAGGGCAGGATGTGCGCCTACTGACCGCCTCGCGACGACCGGGGCCGGCCACCCCGGAGGGTGACCGGCCCCGGTCGATCAGAGCAGTGGGTCAGGCGACGGTGACGGTGACCTCGTTGACGCCCCGGCCGGCGGTGACGGCGGCGTCGCCGTTGCCGTGCCGGGACAGCGCCCGCAGCGTCCAGGAACCGGGCGCGGCGAAGAACCGGAACTGGCCGGCCGCCGAGGTGACCACCTCGGCGGTGAACTCACCTGTCGAGTCGAGCAGCCGGACGTACGCGCCAGGCACGGCCTCGTCCGCCGCCGAGCGGACGATGCCCGTGATGACGGTTTCCTTTTCCAGGTCCAGGCTGGTCGGCAGCGGCGCGGCCTGGTCGGGTGCGGCGCAACCCGCAGCGGTGGGAGCAGTCATGGCGGATCAGGCCTCCCCGGGCTCATCGCCGAGCGCGACCGGCACGCCGACGAGCGAGCCGTACTCGGTCCAGGAACCGTCGTAGTTCTTCACGTTGCGGTGGCCGAGCAGCTCCTGAAGCACGAACCAGGTGTGCGAGGAACGCTCACCGATCCGGCAGTACGCGATGGTCTCCTTGCCGTCGTCGAGCCCCGCGTCGCCGTAGATCCTGCGCAGCTCGTCGTCGGACCGGAAGGTGCCGTCCTCGTTGGCCGCCTTGGACCACGGGACGCTGATCGCGGTCGGGATGTGACCGGCCCGCTGCGCCTGCTCCTGCGGCAGGTGCGCGGGGGCGAGCAGCCGGCCGGCGAACTCGTCGGGGCTGCGCACGTCGACCAGGTTCTTGGTGCCGATCGCGGCGACGACCTCGTCGCGGAAGGCCCGGATGGAGGTGTCCGGCTCCTGCGCGACGTACTGGGTCGCCGGGCGGGCCGCCGTCTCGGTGACCAGCGGACGGGCGTCCAGCTCCCACTTCTTGCGCCCGCCGTCGAGCAGCTTCACGTCGCGGTGGCCGTAGAGCTTGAAGTACCAGTAGGCGTACGCCGCGAACCAGTTGTTGTTGCCGCCGTACAGGATCACGGTGTCGTCGTTGCTGATGCCCCGCTCGGACAGCAGCGCCTCGAACTGGGTCTTGTTGACGAAGTCCCGGCGGACCGGGTCCTGGAGGTCGGTCCTCCAGTCGATCTTGATGGCGCCGGCGATGTGGCTGGTCTCGTAGGCCGAGGTGTCCTCGTCGACCTCGACGAAGACGACGCCCGGGGCGTCAAGGTTCTTCTCGGCCCATTCGACCGAGACGAGTGCGGTGTCGCGACTCATCGAATCACTCCCTGGTGAGGATGGATGGTGAGCCAACGCGCGAATATCGATGGGTTGAACTGTCGCACCGCGCGCGGGACCCAGCGGAAGGACGGGATCACGGGTTTGTGCGACGGCGCCGCTGCCGGGCGTTCGGTGGGATCACCGGAAAGGGTCGAGGACCCTGCGTGCCGGTGGCCGCCGTCAGGCGGCCAAAAACAGCCCCGCCGTCAGATGACAGGGCGACACAGGCAGGTGGCCACGCGGCACAGGTCGACCGCGCGCCGTTTGGTGAGGTGGGTCCCCATGAGCACGGAGCCTACCAGGCAGTGACCGGGCTGCCACTGGACCGACCACCATCCGGGATCGTCAGGGCTGCGGGGCCGATGGGGTGTCCCAGCGGCCCGAATGATTGACGCGCCGCTCAGCCGGCGGAGTTGATCGGTACGTTCTTCGCGTCGGCGGTGACCGCCAGCCCTTCGGGCAACGGCCGGACCTCCCGGACCGCGAGCTGGAACGGCAGGTCGGGCAGCGGCACGTCGACGGAGATGCCCTCGGCGTACCTGTTCAGGATCGTGCGGGCCAGCGGCAGGTTCGGCAGGCCGGCGGCGTCCAGTTTGCTGAAGCGCAGGGCGACGGCGCCGTTCTTGGCGACGGTGACGTCGGCGGTGCCGCTGACGGTGAACTTCTGGCCGAGGATGTCGACCGGGGCGGTGACGGCGAGCTTGCCGCCCTGCTCGCCGAGGGTGAGCCCGGGTCGGTTCAGCAGCGCGGCAAGGCTCTCGTAGCTGATCGTGCCGGTGCCGTTGACCGTGTCGGCGACGACGTCGCCCTGCCCGGTCCGCAGCGTGTCGAGCGAGGCACGCACGTTGCGGGCGTCCACGTCCAGCACCGGCAGCCGTACGGCGTCGCCCTCGACCGACGCCTGCACGTCCCGCAGAGTGATGGAGATCCGCTCGTACCGCCCGTCCAGCACCTGGGTGAGGAACGGCGTCCCGGCGACCTCGACGTCGGGCTTGGCCGACTGCGCCCCCTGCTTGCTGACCTCCTGGCTGACCCGCTCGGCGATGAGCCGCTCGGCCACGCCGACCGCCACCCGGTCGGCGACCACCAGCAGACCCGCCACCACCAGGAGCAGGACGACCAGGCCGATGAGCAGCTTGCGACCGCGCCGTCGGGGCCGGGCCTCGTCAGCCGGATACTCCTGGGCCACGCCGCCTCCTGTCTCCGCCCGCCGCGATGCGGCGGGACGTCCGAACCGGTGCCGCAGCGCGGCGCACCCGTAGGTACCCGACCGACACCGGCCTCAACCGTAGGCTCAGAGGAACAGCATGCACATGGCGTACGCCGCCGGTGCGGCCAGGGCGAATCCGCCGAGCGGACCCTGCATGTGCCGGGCGACCCACATGGTGGGCGGTTCGCCCGCCATCAGGCGACCCGCCTCCGCGTACCCCACGGCGAGATCGGACAGGACGGCGGTGACGGCCGCGACCAGGCCGATCACCGCGGCCCGGGTCGGCGTGAAGGGTGCCACCAGGTAGCTGCCGAGGAGAGCGCTGCCCAGCGTGCCCACCATCGCGCCGGCGACGACGCCGGCCGCGCCCCGGGGCACCTGCGGGGCCAGCCGGGGCCACGGCAGCACCGCGTCGGTGAGGCGGGCGACGGTCAGCGCGACCCCGCTCGCGGTCAGGCAGACCGTGATCGCCTGGGTGCCGGCCGGGATGCGGCTGAGCACGATCAGGGTGCCGAAGGCCACGACCCCGACCACGATCAGCAGTGTGGCGCCGAGTGAGTCGGTGACCCGGACCCGGTCGACGCGGCGGACCAGCTGGCCGAGCACGGCGGCGAGGAAGCCGCCGACGGCCAGGTAGCCCAGCGGCGCCAGACCGGCGACGTCGCTCTGGACGGCGGCGACGTCAGCGGCAGCGGCGACCGCCGCGCTGATCCCGCCGACCAGCAGCAGCGCGGGTGGGCGCATGGCCATCGTCCAGGCGAGCACGAACAGCAGCTGGACGCCGAAGACGATGAAGGCGAACGGCAGGCGGTGACCCGGCCCGGACGTCTGCGCGCCGAGCACCAGACCCACCCCGAGCAGCGCGGCGAAGCCGGCGATGGTCAGGGCCAGCGGCCGGTGCACCTCCACCGGAGCGACGGGCTCCTCCTCCGGCTCGTCGACCTCGTCCTCGGCACGACGGGCCGGCTCCCCGGCACGGCGGGCCCGGCGCGGCCCACCCCGTTCACGGCGTTCGCCGTCGGCGACGGCCGGTCCGGTGCGCGGCGCGGGCGGATGGCCACGGGTCGGAGCGGCCGGACCCGGGCGGGGACCGTCGGACCACGATTCGCGGCCGGCGTCGGGCGAGGTGGAGGGAAACACGCCCCGATCGTGCCAGATCGGCTGCCCGGCGCGACGGTCACGGGTTTCCGCAACGTTAAAACCTGCGCCGCGATCAGGGGCAAGCTAGACAAACGGGAAATGACTCGGAGGCGCGGCCGAGGCGATCGGTTACGCTCAACGCGTTACCCGCCCGTCAGCGACGCCGGGACCACGCTATTTCTCAGCGCACTCCGCCACGAGTGTGTCTGGTCGCGTGCGGCGTTGCGCCGCCGGGACGGAGGTGATCGTGGAGATCCTGCTGCTGGTGACCGCGCGCGCAGGGGAACCGTCGGCTGTGCTGCCGGCGCTCGACCTGCTGCCACACTCGGTTCGCACCGCGCCGCGCGACGTCCGCACCCTGGTTGCCGGGCCCAGCCCCGACGCGGTGCTGGTGGACGCCCGGTCGGAGCTGAGCGAGGCCCGAGCGACCTGCCGGATGCTGCACGCCACCGGGCTCGGGGTGCCGCTGGTCGCGGTGGTGACCGAGGCCGGTCTGATCGCGCTGAACGCGGACTGGGGCGTCGACGACGTCATCCTCGCGTCGGCCGGTCCCGCCGAGGTCGAGGCTCGACTGCGGCTCGCGGTCGGCCGCCTGAGCAACGCGACCGCCGGCGCCGGCGGCTCGATCCGGGCCGGCGAGCTGACCATCGACCCCGACACGTACGCCGCCAAGCTGAAGGGTCGCCCGCTCGACCTCACCTACAAGGAGTTCGAGCTGCTGAAGTTCCTGGCCCAGCACCCGGGCCGGGTGTTCACCCGCGATCAACTGTTGCGCGAGGTCTGGGGCTACGACTACTTCGGCGGCACCCGGACGGTGGACGTGCACGTCCGGCGGCTGCGCGCCAAGCTCGGCTCGGAGTACGAGTCGATGATCGGCACGGTCCGCCAGGTGGGTTACAAGTTCGTCGTACCGCCGTCGCGCTCCCTGCCCGAGGCGGAGCACGCGCCGCTGCCCGTCTGATCCCCACCCCGGGGCGATTTCCCATATGCCCCTTTTGCGCGGCTCGCCAGTCCTATTCTGACTGCCGGGTTTGTCGGAAAAGGGGGCGACGGTGCGGGCAGGTAGCACGGGGGCGAGGGGCCGGCGCGTCCGGCCAGCCGGGCGGAAGCCGTGACGCGGGTCAGCTCGACCGCGCGCGCGGCAGTGATCGTGACGGCGGTGGTGGCCGCCCTGCTCGGCTCGGCGTACGTGCTGGGCCGCAGTCTCGTCCCCGACCAGACCCAGCGGCACGCCACCGGCGTCACCACCGAGGGCGACGGGCCGCACTACGCCGACCAGACTCCCGAAGAGCCCCCGACCGGCGCCCCGACCGGCGCCCCGACCGGTATCCCGACCGCGGGCCAGAGCGCCGGCCCGTCCGAGGCCGGCCAGGACGGCTCGGGGCAGAGCGCCAGCGGCGACAAGCTGTTCGGCGCCCACACCGAGACCGGCAACGCCCGACTCGCGCTGACCTTCGACGACGGGCCGGACCCGCGCTACACCCCGCAGGTCCTCGCGATCCTGCGCGAGTACGACGTCAAGGCCACGTTCTGCGTGGTGGGCGAGAACGCCCAGGATCATCCCGACCTCATCCAGGCGATCGTCGCCGACGGCCACACCCTGTGCAACCACTCCTGGCACCACGACGTCTCCCTCGGCAACAAATCCGCCGACCAGATCCGCGCCGACCTGGTACGCACCAACGAGGCGATCCGGTCGGCGGTCCCGGACGCCCCGATCGTCTGGTACCGCCAACCCGGCGGCGCCTGGACGTACCCCGTGGTGTCGGTGTCGCAGCAGCTCGGCATGACTCCGCTGCACTGGTCGGTGGACCCGTCGGACTGGCAGGCGCCCGGTGCCAGCAAGATCGCCGCGACCGTGCTCGCGCAGGCGGAACCCGGTGCGGTGGTCCTCATGCACGATGCCGGCGGCGACCGGCAGGGCACGGTCGACGCGCTGCGCCGGATCCTGCCCCAACTCAGCGCGCGATACGAGCTGGAGGCACTGCCCACCGACCCGACGTGAGCTACGACCCCCTACTCGGGCGACAGTCCGGGACGCCCGAGACGCAGCGGCTACGGTGACCCAATGAGCAGCGCGGAGCCGACCAGCGACCAGGTGACCCGGACCGACCGACTGGCCCCGACGGAGATCGCCGGCGTGCTGGCCCTGGCGCGTACGGCGGGCGACACCGACGGCGCGGACCCGCTCGACGAGCACGTCCTGCTCCGCCTGCGCGATCCGGAGGCGCCGGCCGTGCACCTGCTGGCCCGCGCCGACGACGGCACCCTCACCGGGTACGCCCACCTGGACACCACCGACCCGGTGGGCGGGATCGGGGTGGAGCTGGTGGTGCACCCCGCGTACCGGCGGCGGGGCACCGGCCGGGCGCTGGCCCGGGGCGTGCTCGCCTCGGCCACCGGGCCGCTGCGGGCGTGGGCGCACGGCGACCACCCGTCGGCGGCGGCGCTCGCCGTGGACCTCGGGTTCACCCGGGCGCGCGTGCTCTGGCAACTACGCCGGCCGTTGGCCGCCCCGCTGGGCGAGCCGCGCCTGCCCGACGGGGTGGCGCTGCGTGCGTTCCGGCCGGGGGCCGACGACGCGGCCTGGCTGGCCCTGAACGCGCGGGCCTTCGCCGAGCATCCCGAGCAGGGGCGGTGGACCTCGGACGACCTGCGGGTCCGCCTCGCCGAGCCGTGGTTCGACCCGGCCGGCTTCCTGCTCGCCGAGGAGACCTCGACCGGCCGGCTGCTCGGCTTCCACTGGACGAAGGTGCACGAGCGGCCCGGGTCGGCCCGCATCGGCGAGGTGTACGTGCTCGGCGTGGAGCCGACCGCGCACGGGGGCGGGCTCGGTCGGGCGCTGACCACCGCGGGGCTCGCGTACCTGCGGGACAAGCGGGGGCTCGACCGGGTGATGCTCTTCGTGGACGACTCGAACACCGGGGCGGTCGCGCTCTACGAGCGGTTGGGCTTCGCCCGCTGGTCCGCACACATCAACTACCACCTGGGCTGACCGTCGGACGCCGCCCCGACCGAGTCACCGGCGGGTAACGGCCGAGCATCGGCGGGATAACGCCGAACCGGAAATATACCCATACTTCCGACAGGTGTACCCGAGTTCACTTAACGGACAACTCACCCTCAGCAAGCGGTCACCTCGGGGGCCGTACGTGTTCACCTTGCGTTCACTTGTGACCGGCGAACCGGCTACCTGGCACTTCTAACTTTCGTGTCAGCCGGTCAGTGCCGGTCCTCGGGCCCCGGCATCGGGGCACCAAGTCAGACGCGAAGGGAAACCCCTCAGGTGAAGCTCCAGCGGTACGGCACTATTGCCTGCCTCGCTCTTGCCGCGACGCTCGGCCTCAGTGCATGCGGCTCGGACAACAACGAGCCCACTTCCGGCGCCAGCGCCTCGGGCTCCGCCGCCGCGGTCGACTGCGGTACCGGCACGGTCAACGCCCAGGGCTCGTCGGCACAGAAGAACGCCATGGCCGAGTGGATCAAGGCGTACCAGCAGAAGTGCGCTGGCACCACGATCAACTACGAGGCTTCCGGCTCGGGCGCCGGCATCCAGGCGTTCATCGCCGGCACCGCCGACTTCGCCGGCTCCGACTCCGCGCTCAAGCCGGAGGAGCAGCCGCAGGCCGACGCCAAGTGCGCCGGCGGCAAGGCCATCCACCTGCCGATGGTGATCGGCCCGGTGGCCGTCGCCTACAACGTCAGCGGCGTGGACAACCTCCAGCTCAAGCCGGCCACCCTGGCGAAGATCTTCGCCGGCAAGGTCACCAAGTGGGACGACGCGGCGATCAAGGCCGACAACCCGGACGCCAAGCTCCCGGCGACCGCCATTCAGACCGTCCACCGCTCGGACGAGTCGGGCACCACCGACAACTTCACCAAGTTCCTCTCGAAGACCTCCGAGGCGGACTGGACGCTGGGCAACGCCAAGGCCTGGAAGGCCCCGGGCGGCACCGGCGCCAAGGGCTCGGACGGCGTGGCCAGCCGGGTCAAGGGCGCCGACGGCTCCATCGGCTACATGGAGTGGTCGTTCGCCGAGAACGCCGGCCTGAAGATGGCCAAGATCGGCAACGGCAACGGCGAGTTCGCCGCGCTGACCGCCGAGGCCGCTGGCAAGACCATCGCCGGCGCCAAGATCGATGGCCAGGGCGACGACCTCAAGCTGTCGATCGACTACAACACCAAGGAGGCCGGGGCCTACCCGATCGTCCTGGCGACGTACGAGATCGTCTGCAGCAAGGGCCTCGCGGCCGACAAGCTCAAGCTGGTCAAGGGTCTGCTGGGCTACGCCGCCAGCGCCGAGGGCCAGAACTCGCTGACCGACCTCGGCTACGCCCCGCTGCCGGAGACGGTCCGCACCAAGGTCGAGACCGCGGTCAAGAACCTCTCCTGACCCGACCCCACCACCTCCGCAACCGAATCGAGCGAGCAGATGGGTGAAACCCCTCACCGCTCGGCCGACGCCGGCACCGGCGGGACGCGCGTGACCCAGAGTCACGAGTGGCCCGCCGGTGCCTCGGCGCGTGTGGCCGAGGCACCAGTCAGCACCCGTTCCCCGGGCGGCACCGGGCTGGGCGGCGGTGGCGGCGCGTTGCCGCGCAGCCGCAAGTTCGGCGCCGAGCGGGCCTTCCGCGGTCTCACACTGGCCGCCGGCACCGCCGTTCTGGTCATCATCGCCGCCATCGCGATCTTCCTGATCGCCAAGGCGGTGCCGGCCCTGCGCGCCAACACCGAGAACTTCTGGACCTACGAGGGCTGGTCCCCCAACGAGCCGCAGCCCAAGTTCGGCATCGGCACGCTCGCCTTCGGTACGGTGCTCAGCTCGGCGCTGGCGCTGCTGATCGCGGTGCCGGTGGCGTTGGGCATCGCGCTCTACCTCTCGCACTACGCGCCGCGCCGGCTGGGCACCGCACTCGGCTTCCTGGTCGACCTGCTGGCCGCCGTGCCGAGCGTGGTCTTCGGCCTGTGGGGGCGGGACGTCTTCAGCAACCCGGTCCGGGACTTCTCGGTCTGGCTGAACGAGCACTTCGGCTGGATCCCGCTCTTCGGCGGTGACGGCCCGTTCGGCGCCTCGATCATGCTGGGTGCCCTGGTCCTCGCGATCATGGTGTTGCCGATCATCACCTCGCTCTCCCGCGAGGTGTTCCTCCAGACGCCGACCGCGAACGAGGAGGCCGCCCTCGCGCTGGGCGCCACCCGCTGGGAGATGCTCCGCACCGCGGTGCTCCCCTACGGTCGCCCCGGCATCATCGCCGCGGTGATGCTCGGTCTGGGTCGGGCGCTCGGCGAGACCATCGCCCTGGCGCTGACCCTCGGCATCACCTTCGGCATCTCGTTCAACCTGATCCAGAACGGCGGCAACACCATCGCCGCCAACATCGCCAACGCGTTCGGCGAGGCGAACGAGACCGGCCGTGGCGCGCTCATCGCGTCCGGCCTGGTGCTGTTCACCATCACGCTGATCGTCAACATCACGGCGCGGGCGATCATCTACCGCCGCCGGGAGTTCACGGAGTCGGCCGCATGACCACAACCGTCACCTCCCACCGCACCCGCCCGCCGGCCCAACCGGCCTCGCTGCGGGCCCGGCGGCTGCCCCGGTACGCCGCACCGGCCCTCGCCGTGGCGGCCCTGGCGCTCTCCGCCGCGCTGGTCTACGGCACCGGCATCGGCGGCCCGGTCCTCGTCGTCGTCCTCGGCGCGATCCTCTACCTGGTCGGGCTCTTCGTCGCGGCCAACGCGGTCGAGGGCCGCCGGTCGGCCCGTAACCGCACCTGGAGCGCGCTGATCCACTCCGCGTTCGTGCTGGCGGTGCTGCCGCTCGTCTCGGTCGTCTGGACGCTGCTGAGCAAGGGCACCGAGCGGCTGGACGGCACCTTCTTCCAGACCTCGATGAACAACATCGGGGCCCGGGACCCGAACGGCGGCGCGTACCACGCGATCGTCGGCACGCTGGAGCAGGTCGGGATCGCCACCCTGATCACCGTCCCGCTCGGCGTTCTCTGCGCGATCTACATCGTCGAGTACGGGCGGGGCAAGTTCGCCTTCGCGATCCGATTCTTCGTGGACGTGATGACCGGCATCCCGTCGATCGTCTCCGGCCTCTTCGTGCTGGCGTTCTGGGTGCTGGTCGTGTCGCCGTGGTTCAACGACGGCCGGCCGAGCTTCTCCGGCTTCGCCGCCGCGCTCGCGCTGAGCGTGCTCATGCTGCCCACCATCGTCCGGTCCACCGAGGAGATGCTCCGCCTCGTCCCGCCGCCACTGCGCGAGGGCGCGTACGCGCTCGGCATTCCCAAGTGGAAGACCATCCTGCGGGTGGTGGTGCCGACGGCGCTGCCCGGCATCGTCACCGGCGTCATGCTCGCCATCGCCCGCGCGGCCGGCGAGACCGCTCCGGTGCTCCTGGTCGCCGGCGGCGGCGCCGCGATCAACACCAACCCCTTCGAGAACAACCAGTCGTCGCTGTCCCTCTTCGTCTACCAGCAGGCCGGTGACGCGTCGAAGTACGCGCCGGCACGGGCGTGGACCGCGGCACTCACCCTGGTCGCCCTCGTGCTCATCCTGACGATCGCGGCGAAACTGCTGGCCCGTCGCAACAGGCTCAGCCGATGAACCCCGGAGGTACCACCATGGCCAAGCGCGTCTCCGCCTCGAACGTCACCGCCTACTACGGCGGGTTCAAGGCGATCGAGAACATCAACCTGACTGTCGAGCCGAAGACGGTCACCGCTCTCATCGGGCCGTCCGGCTGCGGCAAGTCGACCTTCCTGCGGTCGATCAACCGGATGCACGAGGTGCTGCCGGGGGCCCGGGTCGAGGGCAGCCTGACCATCGACGACCAGGACATCTACGACCGGGACGTGGACGTCACCGCGGTCCGGCGCACCATCGGCATGGTCTTCCAGCGGCCGAACCCGTTCCCCACCATGAGCATCTTCGAGAACGTGGTGGCCGGGCTGAAGCTCAACGGCGTCCGGCGCAAGTCGATCCTGGACGAGGCGGCCGAGAAGGCGCTGCGCTCGGCGAACCTGTGGGACGAGGTCAAGGACCGGCTGGGCAAGCCCGGCGCGGGCCTCTCCGGCGGTCAGCAGCAGCGGCTCTGCATCGCCCGGACCATCGCGGTCGAGCCGCAGGTCGTGTTGATGGACGAGCCCTGCTCGGCCCTGGACCCGATCTCCACGCTGGCCATCGAGGACCTGATGTTCCAGCTCAAGGACAAGTTCACGATCATCATCGTGACGCACAACATGCAGCAGGCCGCCCGTGTGTCGGACCGGACCGCCTTCTTCTCCATCGAGAAGACCGGCGACCCGGGCCGTCTCATCGAGTACGACAACACCCAGAAGATCTTCAGCAACCCGAGCGTCAAGAAGACCGAGGACTACATCACCGGCCGCTTCGGCTGAGCTTCCCCCTTCCCTCCGCGACGCAGGCGGTCCGTCTCCGGACGGACCGCTTCGTCGTTCCCGCGGCCGATGACCGTCGATCCGTGAGCTGCCTACGATCACCGGGTGCGTTCACCCGGCAGGCTCCTGCGCGGATGCCGGCCCGACCAGCGGGTCGCCGTCGGCCTGTTCGTCGTGCTCGCGGCGCTGATCCTGGTCACGCCGAACGGGCCACACCATGTGCTCGGATACGCCGCCGCCATCGCACTGGCGGCGGTGCAGGCCGGCACCATCGCGGTGCTGCGCCGCCACCCGGAGGCCGCGATGGCGGTGGCCGTCCTCGCCGGGATCGGCATCGAGTCGCTCAGTCCGGCCATCGGCTGGCTCGGTCAGGTCGCCGCGGTGCTCGCCGGGTACGCGCGGCGGAGGCCGCCGTCGCGGTCGCTGTGGGTGCTCGGCCTGCTGGTGGCCGGGACTCCCTGGAAGCTGGCGTACGGCGACTGGCGCAACGTGCTGCTCGCGATCGCCGGCCCGGCGCTCGGCTGGACCCTCGGTGAGCTGGGTCGGACCCGCGCGCTGCGCCGGCAGGACTCCGAGCGGCGCATCGTCACCCAGGAACGCGAACGGATCGCCCGCGAGCTGCACGACGTGCTGGTCCACACGGTGTCGGTGATCGTCGTGCAGGCCGGTGCCGCGCAGGACGTCTTCGACCGTCGACCCGACCTGGCCCGCGCGGCGCTCACCTCGATCGATCTGGCGGCCCGTTCCACCCTGTCCGAGCTGCGGGTGCTGTTGCAGACGATGAGCGCCGACACCGAGCCCGGCTCGGCCACCCCGCAGCCCGGTCTGGCGCAACTGGACACGTTGGCCGCGTCGCTGGGGGCCACCGGGCTGACCGTCGAGCTGGACCGGGAACCGGCCCTGCCACCGTTGCCGGCGGCGGTGGACCTCTCGTCGTACCGGATCGTGCAGGAGTCGCTGACCAACACGCTGCGGCACAGCCAGGCCACCCTGGCCCGGGTGACGGTGCGGTGCTCGCCCCGGTCGGTACGGCTGGAGATCCGCGACGACGGCCCGGCCCGTCCGAGCGGCCGGGTCGACCGTTCCGCGCACCGGGGGATCGTGGGGATGCAGGAACGGGCCCGGCTGCTGGGCGGGACGCTGGACGCCGGGCCGGTGCCGGGTGGCGGCTTTCGGGTACGGGCGGACCTGCCGCTCACCTCGGCATGACGGCGGCCATCCGAGTGTTGATCGCCGACGACCAGGCCCTCGTCCGAGCCGGGTTCGCGATGATCATCGAGAGCCGCGAGGACCTCGAGGTGGTCGGCGAGGCGGGCGACGGCCTGGAGGCCGTGGCGCTGGCCGGGCGCCTGCGACCGGACGTGATCCTGATGGACGTACGGATGCCCCGGCTGGACGGCATCGAGGCGACCCGCCGGCTGGTCGCCGCCGGCCAGGCGGCGAGGATCATCATGCTGACCACGTTCGACCTGGACGAGCCGGTGTTCGCGGCGCTGCGGGCCGGTGCCAGCGGCTTCCTGCTCAAGGACATCCGCCCCGACGAGCTGGCTACGGCGGTACGGGTGGTGGCGCGCGGTGAGGCGCTGCTCGCGCCGACCGTCACCCGGCGGCTGCTCGACCGGTTCGCCAGCGAACTACCCGGCGGCACTCCCCCGCCGGCGCTCGACGCGCTCAGCGCGCGTGAGATCGAGGTGCTCACGCTGGTCGCGCGGGCGCTCTCCAACGACGAGATCGCGGAGCGCCTGGTCCTCAGCCGGGCCACCGTGAAGACCCATCTGTCGGCGATTCTGCTCAAGCTCGGTCTGCGCGACCGGGTGCAGGCGGCAGTGCTCGCCTACGAGTGCGGCCTGGTCCGGCCGGGCACCGCTCCGCCCCGGGGATGACCGTGAGTCCCGTCCCGGGACCGATCCGAAAGGCCCGCCGAACTGCCTAATCTCCCTCCAAAGAGGAGGGAAGCATGATCCGAACTGTTCTGGCACTGCTGACCGCCGTACCCCTGATCGTCACGCCGGGATCCGCCACCGACCCGCCCACCGACCGGTGCGCGGGGTTGGCCGGGGCGCGGATCCCGCAGGTGTCGGTGACGTCGGCGGAACGCGACACCAACGCCGAGGGCCAGGAATTCTGCATGGTGCAGGGGGTGATCCGGCCGCAGACACGGTTCACCGTCAAGCTCCCCGTCTCCGGATGGACGGGGCAGTACGTCCAGCAGGGCTGTAGCGGGCTGTGCGGCACGGTGCCCGACCTGACCCTGCCGCTCTTCGGGTTCCAGTGCGCGGCCGCGCGGGACGGCAGGCTGGTGCTGGCCTCCGACGACACCGGGCACACCGGCGACCCGCAGACCAGCGAGCCCGCGACCTGGGGCGCCGACCCTCGGGCGCGACTGGAGTTCGGGCTGTTGTCCGAGCACCGGCTGCGGCGGGTGGCGGACGCGGTGATGGTCGCGTACTACGGGCACGGGCCGACGTACCGGTACTTCGACGGCTGCTCGACCGGCGGCCGGCAGGGGCTGATGCTGGCGCAGCGGTTCCCGTCCGACTTCGACGGCATCCTGGCCGGCGCACCGGTGCACAACCTGGCGCCGCTGGCGCTGCTCAACGCCTGGGTGGTGCTGCGCAACACCGACGCGTCGGGCCGGCAGATCCTCGGCCCGGAGAAGATTCCCGCGCTGCACGAGGCGGTTGTGCAGAAGTGCGGCGCGGTCATCGAGGACCCGCGGCGGTGCGGGTTCCAGCCGTCGTCGCTGCGCTGCCCGCGTGGCACGGACCGACCCGACTGCCTCACGGCCGCCCAGGTGGCGGCCGTTGTGGCGTTCTACCGGGGCCCGAACGGGCTCTACCCCGGAGGCATGCCGTACGGATCGGAGCTGGGCTGGATCGACGAGTTCGTGGTGCGCTCCGGCTCCCCGGTGGACGGCAACACCGGGAGGATCGCGCTCAACTACCTGAAGTACCTCGCGTACCCGCAGAGCCCACCGGCCGACTTCCAACTGAACGACGTGCGGTTCACCCGGGCGATGTTCGAGCGGCTGAACGTGCTGGGCGACGCCATCTACAACGCCACCGACGCGGACCTGTCCGAGTTCCGCGACCAGGGCGGCAAGCTGATCCTCTACCACGGCTGGGCGGACCCGTCCGTCCCCCCGTTCTCGACGGTCGACTACTACGCGGCGGTGCAGCGTCGCGGCGGCAGCGAGGCGTTCACGCGGCTGTACATGGTTCCCGCCGGCTACCACTGCCTGTTCGGGCCGGAGCCGACCGAGCACCCGTCGGAGGTCGGCATCCCGGAGTTCCTCCAGCCGCTGATGGACTGGGTCGAGCGCGACGTCGCGCCGGGCGACATCGACGTCCTCACCTACGCGCCCAATGCGGAGCCGGACCAGCAGTTCGTCCGCTTCCTCACGGTGGCGCCGTTCGACGCGCTGGCACCGGCGCACGCCGCCCCGGGCAGCCTCAACGCCAACTACCGCTACGTCGGGCACTACTGACGGGCCGCCGGTCCGCCGTACCCGCAGGGATACGGCGGGCCGCCGGCTGGGGTCAGCCGAGCACGAAGCGGGGCTCGCCGTCGGCCGGGAGGTCCAGGCGCGGAGTGATCGGCGTGGCGGCGTCCCGGTCGGCCGCCGCCCGCGCCACGCCGGCCAGGTCGCCGGCAGCCGCCACCTGGGCCAGCGTGACCAGGGTCGGCGGCAGCATGGTCAGCTCGCCCGCCTCGGCGCGGGCCAGCGCGTCCGCCGGGCGGATCCAGAGGGTGTGGTCGGCCTCGCCGGAGACGTCGCGGGTCCGCTGCCCCGCCGGCAACAGAGCGACGAAGAAGTACGTGTCGAAGCGGCGCGGCTCGAACTCCGGGGTGATCCAGCGGCTCCACGGCAGCAGCAGATCCGACCGCAGCGTGAGGTGACGGTCGGCGAGCAGCGCCGCGAAGCCCAGCCGGCGCCCCTCCAGGTCCTGCCGGGCCGCCTCCCAGTCGTCGCCGCTGACGTCACCCACCACAGTCGCCGGATCGGGCCCGGCGAGCAGCACGCCGGCCTCCTCGAAGACCTCCCGGGCGGCGGCGCAGACCACCGCCTGGGCGGCGTCCGGGGCCACTCCGAGCCGCCCCGCCCACTCGGCCGGCGCCGGGCCGGCCCAGTCGAGGTGCGCCGCCGAGTCGGAGCGGTCCACCCCGCCGCCGGGGAAGGCGTACACCCCGCCGAAGGTCATCGCGGCGACGCGGCGGATGACGTACACCTCGAAGTCGGTGTCGGTCGGGCGCAGCAGCAGCACGGTGGCCGCGACGCGCGGCGTCGCCGGGGTACCGCCCTCGGCCTGGAACCGGCGGGCGTGCTCGACCAGGGCGGCGGGCGCGGCGAAGCCGTCGCTGTCGATCGTCATGGCGCGAGCCTAGTTCCCCGGCCCGCCGCCACCGGCCGGCGTGCGCCGGTGGGCTCCGCTCGACCGCCGACCACCCACGCGTCTCCTTCGCTCTGCTTCAACCCACGCAACAGAAATGGCCGTTCACTGTTGCGTGG
>NZ_JBFAPG010000024.1:0-26328 GCF_040675595.1 Micromonospora sp. NPDC049580 | reverse complement strand
CCCCGATGCCGTCGGCGTACCCGGCGATCCACTTCAGGCCAGCCGCCGTGGCGAGGTCCTGGTAGCTGCGGGTGTCGCCGGGCGTGATCGGCCCGGTGGTCGGCTCGGAGCGGGTCAGCTCCGGGCCGAGGCTCGCGATGGGTCAGCGGCTCGCAGGGGTCAGCGGCTCGCAGGGGGTCAGCGGCTCGCAGGGGGTGAGAGGCCGGCGCGGGCGGCGACGGCGGTGTCCGGGTGGTCGCTGAAGACGCCGTCCAGACCCAGGCCGAGGAAGAGTTCGTACTCGGCCGTGATGTCGCCGCGCGCGTTCGGGTCGGTGCCGATCCGGAAGTCCACGGGGAGGAACTGGTTCTCCGCGCGGAACGTCCAGGCGTGCACGAGCAGCCGCTCGCGGTGCGCGTCACGCACCACGTTCGTCGGGGCGAGCAGCTTGCCGGCGGCGTCGCGGGGCACGATCAGGTTCTTGTTCGCCCCGATGCCGTCGGCGTACCCGGCGATCCACTTCAGGCCAGCCGCCGTGGCGAGGTCCTGGTAGCTGCGGGTGTCGCCGGCGACGGTGAAGTCGTACGGACGGCCGGTGGCGTCGAGCAGCTGAACGAGCTTCACGTCGGTCATCCGGCTCAGGCGACGCAGGTTGGCCGTCTCGAACGACTGGATGAAGACCGGCGAGTTCCGGTGGTCCAGCTTGTTCTGCCGCAGCACCTTCAGCAGCGGCTCCTCCAGCGGCAGGCCGATCGACGTGAAGTAGGT
The DNA here is from genome assembly GCF_040675595.1 of Micromonospora sp. NPDC049580. Lineage (NCBI taxonomy): Bacteria > Bacillati > Actinomycetota > Actinomycetes > Micromonosporales > Micromonosporaceae > Micromonospora > Micromonospora sp. NPDC049580. Next base: position 25,581 of record NZ_JBFAPG010000024.1, on the reverse strand, counting down.
CGGGTGCTTGGTCTCCGGGTAGATGCCGATGGTGCGGCCCCGTGCCCGCCCCTCGGTGCGAGCGAGGTCGATGACCTCCTGGAGGGTGGGCACCTCGAAGCGTCCGTCGAAGGCGGTGTTCGCCACGCGGACCTGCGGCAGCCGCTCCTTGGCCCGCAGCGTCTTCAGCTCGGCCAGGGTGAAGTCCTCGGTGAACCAGCCGGTCACGGCGACCCCGTCGATGGTCTTCGTCGTCTTCCGGCCGGCGAACTCCGGGTGCGTCGACACGTCGGTGGTGCCGGAGATCTCGTTCTCGTGTCGGGCGACCAGGACACCGTCGAAGGTGGACACCAGGTCCGGCTCGACGTAGTCGGCACCCATCCGGATCGCCAGCCGGTACGCCTCCAGGGTGTGCTCCGGCCGGTAGCCGCTGGCGCCCCGGTGACCGATGACGATCGGCCGGTCGTTGCCTCGGGCGCGGTCGACCCCGGTCGAGGGGTCGGCGGCGGCCAGGGTGGGCACGGCCACGGCGGTGGCGGCGAGCAGCGCGCCGGCCACACCGAAAATCGAGAGGGTACGTCGCAACGCCGTCTCCTGTCATCGAGGGATGTCGCAGACAGCAGACCGCCCGCGATTGACCGGAAGTTGGTCGATGACTGGCCGGCAGGTGAATCTCCGGAATGGGCGTTCCCACTCGGGCGGCCACCCGGAAAAGGAAGATTGTCTGGTGCGCCGGTTACTCCGCAACCCCGTGCGGCTGGTGCCGCTGGGGTTCCTGGTGCCGATCCTGCTCGGCACCGCGCTGCTGCTGGCGCGCTGGTCGACCATCCAGCACCAGCGTCCGCCCCTGGTCACCGCCCTGTTCACCGCCACCTCGGCGGTGTCCGTCACCGGCCTGGCGGTCACTGACACCCCCAACTACTGGTCCGGTTGGGGCCTGGTGGTGATCACCCTGCTCACCCAGCTCGGTGGTCTCGGCATCCTCACCGTCGCGGCGCTGGTCATCCTCGTGGTCTCCCGCCAGCTCGGGCTGCGCAACCGGCTGCTGGTGCAGGCCGAGACGGCGGAGTTCGGGGTCGGTGACGTGGCCCGGCTGCTGCGCCGGATCGCGGTCACCGTCTTCGCGTGCGAGGCGGTGATGACCGCGCTGGTCGCCGGCCGCCTCTGGTGGGCGTACGACTACACGCCCGGTCGGGCCCTCTGGTCCGGCGTGTTCCACGCCGTCCAGGCGTTCAACAACGGCGGCTTCTCGCTCTACTCGGACGGGCTGCTGGCCTTCGACCGCGATCCGTGGGTGTCGTTGCCGCTGGCGTTCGGCGCCATCGTCGGCGGGCTCGGGTTTCCGGCCCTGTTCGAGGCCGTGCGCGAGTGGCGCAGGCCGGCGGGCTGGGCGGTGGCGACCAAGCTGACCATCTGGGGCAGCGTGGCGCTGCTGATCCTCGGCGTCGTCGGCCTGCTCGCCGCCGAGTGGACCAACGTCAGCACCATCGGCTTGTACGACGCCGAGGGCAAGGTGCTCGCGTCCTTCACCCAGATCGCGTTGAGCCGTACCGGTGGCTTCAACGTGCTGAACATCACGGACCTGCAGGAGGAGAGCTACCCGCTGCTGATCGTGCTGATGTTCATCGGCGGCGGCAGCGCCAGCACGGCCGGTGGAATCAAGGTGTCCACGTTCTTCCTCCTGGCGTTCACCATCTGGGCGGAGCTGCGCGGCGAGCCCGACGTGACGGTCGGGCACCGCCGGGTGGCCACCGCCAGCCAGCGGCAGGCCATCACCGTGGCCCTGCTCAGCGTCGCGCTGGTCACGGCCGGAACGATGCTCCTGTTGCTGCTCACCGAGGGCGTGCGGTTCATCGCCGCCCTGTTCGAGGTCACCTCCGCGTTCAGCACCACCGGGCTGACCATCGGCCTGGCCAGCGAGTTGCCGCCCAGCGGCCAGGTGGTGTTGACCGTGCTGATGTTCATCGGCCGGGTCGGGCCGCTGACCCTCGGGTCGGCGATCGCCCTGAACACCCGGCGCAGGCTCTATCGCTATCCCCAGGAACAACCCATTGTCGGCTGACGAGAAGGAGGGTCGAGGTGTCGGCGAGACGATCGGACGGCAGCGGCATCGTGGTGATCGGGCTGGGTCGGTTCGGGTGCCACCTGGCCGGCGCTCTCACCCGGATGGACCGTGAGGTGCTGGCCATCGACCGCGACCCGGATCAGGTGCAGCGCTTCTCGACCCAACTCGACCGGGTGGTCCAGGCGGACACGACCGAGGAGGGCGCCCTGCGGCAGCTCGGCGTCACCAGCTTCGGCCGGGCCGTGGTGGCCATCGGGGCCTCGGTGGAGGCGAGCGTGCTCACCGTGCTGGCGCTGGTCGAGCTGGGTCTGCCGCAGATCTGGGCCCGCGCCACCTCGCAGAAGCACGCCAAGATCCTGTCGTCGGTGGGCGCGCACCACGTGATCTTTCCGGAGGCGGAGACCGGGGACCGCGTGGCCCACCTGATCGTCAGCCGGCTGCTCGACTTCATCGAGTTCGACGACGACTTCGCGATCGCCACCGTCCGTGTGCCACAGTCGCTGGCCGGTCGTACCCTGCTCGACCTGCGCCCGGAGGAGCGTTACGGGGTCCGGGTGATCGGCGCGAAGGTGCCGGGTGAACGCTTCCGGTACGCCTCGGACGACACCGAGCTGCAGCAGGGCGGGGTGCTGGTCGTGGAGGGTGGGATCGACCAGGTGCAGCGGTTCGCGGGGCGACGCTGACGCCTCATTTGTGGTGCGCGGCGCGCTTATGGGGCGCCTTCACCCTTTTCCCGGACCACCCGGCCCCTTGGCGTCGGTCGGCTTCGCGTGCTCCTTCGCGGGGGCCTTGGCGGGCTTCGGGGGCTTGGGCTTCGGCGCGGCACCGCCGGAGCCGCTGCGTACCGTCGTCTTCTTGGTCGGTGCCTTCGTCGGGGCCTTCGTCGGGGCAGCCTTGCTCGGCGGGGCCGTGGACGGGGTCGTCCCGGCCACCCCGGAGACGCGTACCCTGCAGGTCGCGTCGCCGAGCCGGAACTCCACCGGCAACGGGTTAGCCCCCTTGTACGTCCCGGCGAGGGTGAGCTTCTCGGCCGCGCCCGGCGCCAGAATCGTCCGCTGCGCAGCGGGCCGGATCTGCACCGATCCGCCCTGCTGCTGCACCGGGGCGGGCTCCGCCTTCGTCACCGTCTGCTGCCCGGGGAACGTGAAGTTCATCGTCCAGTCGCGCAGCTCGCGGTCACCGGTGTTGGTCAGGGTCAGCTCGGCGGTGAAGTCCTTGCCGGAGTCGGTGCGCAGCGCGTACGCCACCTCGCAGGGGGCCGTCTCGGGCAGGCCCATCCGCGCCTCGGTCGTGGGCCGGTCCTCGCCGCTTGCCGGGCTGCGGGAGGTGAACCCCCACATCGCCCCGGTGACCGCGATCAGCCCGACGGCTGCCACCCCGGCCTCCACCCGCCGCCGCCGCCGGTTCACCCGTCGGTCGCGGCTGCGCCGGGTACGCGAGAGCGGAAGCGCGTCCGTCTCCGCCGACCAGGGCAGGATCGTGGTGCCGGCGTTGGCCAGCTCGGCGGGATCCAGTGGACCGGCCGCCGGCGACACCGGCACCGCCGCCAGCATGCCGGCCGCCTCGGCGAGGGTGCGGGCCAGCTCGGCGGTGGTCGGCCGGTCGGCGGGGCGCTTGGCCAGGCAGCGCCGCACCAGGTCGGTCACCGCGTCGGGCAGTCCGGGCACCGCCGGCATCGGGTCCGGGTCGCTGTACATGTGCGCACGCAGCATCTGCGTGGTCGTGTTCGCCTCCCACGGCAGCCGGCCGGTGAGCATCCGGTAGAGCAGCAGCCCCACGGCGTACACGTCGGTGGCCGGGGAGACCTGGCCGTTGTCCAGCCGCTCCGGCGCGAGGTACGCGGGCGTGCCGAGCAGCGCGCCGTCCGGCCCCTTCTCGCTCTCCCCGACCAGCGCGGAGATGCCGAAGTCGACCACCTTCACCCCGGTCGAGGTGAGCATGACGTTGCCCGGGGTGACGTCGCGGTGCACGACCCCGCGAGCGTGCGCGGTGGCCAGCGCCGAGCTGACCTCCGCGCCGATGGTCACCGCCGCACGCCACGGCAGCCGCACCTCCCGGCCCAGTCGGCCGGCCAGCGAACCGCCGTCGACAAGCTCCATCACCACGTACGGCACGGTGATGCCGACCTGGTGGGACTCGCCGTAGTCGTACACGTTGGTGATGTTGGGGTGGCAGAGCCGCGCGGCGGCCTGCGCCTCGATGCGGATCCGGTGCCGGAAGGCCCGGTCGCTGGCCAGCCGCGAGGCCAGCACCTTCACCGCGACCTGGCGGCCCAGCACCTCGTCGTAACCGCGCCAGACCACCGACATGCCGCCCGCGCCGAGCTGCTCGATGAGCCGGTACCGCTCATCGAGGAGTTGTGCGCCGTTCCGGTCCCCACCGCCCATGGTGGCCGTTGTTGCCCGCAGGAGACCGGGCTACACCTGAAGGATCGGAATCGGTCAGGAATATCACCCGTTCAGGCGGTCGCCAGCAGTTGGTCCACCGGGGCGTAGTCGTCGGTCAGCACCGTCGCCTCCCCGACGAATTCCGTGAGGCCCGCGCCGGAGAGCAGGCTGACGCTCCGGTCGACCTCGTCGAGGCGGGCGCGGACGGCGGCCAGCGGCAACGGCGCGTCGGAGCCGACGATGAGGAAGTTGCTGCCCCGCTCCTCGGCGAGCGCCTCCGGCGGGGCGATCAACGCGACGTGGGTGAACTCGGCGGCCACCGTGGCCAGCTCGGCGCGGATGAACCGCAGCGGCGGGTAGTCGATGACGTTCTGCACGTACACGCCGCCGGGGCGGGTCACCCGCCGGATCTCGGCGGCCATCTCCCGGGTCGCCAGGTGCCAGGGCACCACCAGGTGACCGAACGCGTCGCCGACGACCAGGTCGCGGCTGTCCGCCGGCTCACCGGCGACCAGCATGCGGGCGTCGCCCACCACCGTTCGCAGGCCCGGCCCCGGGCGTACGCCCAGTTCCCGCTCGCCCAGCTCGACGAGCCCGCCGTCGATCTCGAACACCACGTTGTCGGTGCCCGGTCGGGTGGCGCTCAGGTACGTCGGCACGGTGAACCCGCCGCCGCCCAGGTGCAGCGCGTCCAACCGCTGCCCGGCCGGCGCGGCCACGTCGGCGACCGCGCCGATCCACTTGGTGTACGCGTACTCCAGGTGTTTCGGGTCGGCCAGGTCGACGTACGAGTGCTGGGCCGAGTTGAGCAGCAGCGTCCGGCCGCTGGGCCGGAGCGGGTCGGTGGTGACCCGGGCGCAGTGGTACGCGGTCTCGATGTCGCACGGGTTCGGCGCGACGGTGGTCAGCCCCGCCCCGAGCAGGCCGAGGACGGCCAGCGCGGCCCGGGTACGGGCCGGACCGGGCAGGTCGGTGCGCGCCTGCCGCCGCAGATACCACCCCAGGCCGATGCCGGCCAGCCCGAGCGCCACCGCCAGCGACAGCAGGATGACCGTGCTGGGCAGGGCGGCGACCAGCACGAACCCGGTGAGCAGGGTGGCGGTGATGCCGCCCAGGGTGCCGATGCCGGACAGCCGGCCGACCACCTGGCCGGTACGACGCAGGTCGGCGAGCTGGAGCTTCACCACCAGCGGGGTGACCGCGGCCAGCAGCGCCGCCGGCACGAACACGGCGAGCGCCACCAGCAGCAGGATGGCGCTGGCCGCCCCGCCCCGCAGGACCTCCCCGGCGTAGCGCACCACGGGCAGGGTCACTGCGGTGGCGATCCCGGCCAGCACCAGGGCGGGCGCCAGCAGGCCGCGTGGGTCACGCCGGTCGGCGAGCCAGCCGCCGGCCCAGGCCCCGTACGCGATCGCGGCCAGCGCGATGCCGATGACCGAGCTGGTCACCTGGAGGGTCACCCCGACGTACGGGCCGACCAGGCGCAGCGCGACCGTCTCCAGCACCAGCACGGCGCCGCTTGCGAAGAAGACCAGGAAGGCGGCCAGGCCGCCGGGCAGCGCCCGGCCGGTGACCGGCACGGACGGGCCCGAGGAGACCGGCGTGGTCGCGACGTCGGACGGTGGGGAGCTCATCGTCGCGATGGTACGCAGCGAAGCGGGCGCTTCGGGTCAGTACATCGAAAGATGAACATGGTTTGTGTGGCTGGCGGCCGGGCTGCCGCTGCCGCTGTACGACCGCCAGCCCGTGCCCGGATGCCAGATCTGCCGGTACCAGATCACGTAGAGCACACCCAGCCGGTCGGCGTTGCGCACGTGCCAGGCGGCCAGGCTGTCCCCGTACGCCTTGTCGCCGCCGGTCGCGTTCTTGTCCTCGAAGCCGTTCGTGGCGGCCGAGAAGTCGCAGGCCCGCCCCTTCGGGTGCTCGCCGCCGCCGCCCTCACGCTTGCAGGAGACGTGCCGCTTGTAGCCGGCGGCCTGGGTCTGCTTGAGCGCGTTGAGGGTGCGCGGGGTGATGCAGCCCGAGGTCGTCGGGTCCTTCACCGAGCAGGACTCCGACGGCCAGGACCCGTCGGAGTTGCGCGGCGCGGGCTTCGCCGACGTGGAGCTGCCGCCGCTGAAACCGTTGCTGCTGCCCGAGCTGACCTCGGCGAGAGCCGCCTCGGCCTCCTTCTTCTTCTTCGCCATCACGGCGAGCTGCTTCTGCTGCTCACGGACCTCGGTGTCGATGGCGATCTTGGCCTGCTGGGCCTGCTGCCGGGCCTCGGTGAGATCGCGCAGCCGCTTGCTGTCCCGCTGGGCCATCAGGTCGAGGTCGGCGGCCCGTTGCAGGAACGCCTGCGGGGTGGCGGTGTTGAGCAGCATCGCCGTCGGGGTGAGCCGACCGGCCCGGTACGACTGCGCGGCCACCTCGCCGACCTGGGCGGTGAGCCCGACCAGCCGAACCTCGACGGCCTTCAGCTCGCCGGTCAACGCCGTCTGCCGGCGCTTGGAGTTGTCCAGCTTGGCCTTGGCCTCGATGTGACCCTTGGCGGTCAGCTCCAGCGCGTCCTGCAGCTTCTTGGTGCCGCCCTCACCGGGCTCGGCGTACGCGGGCACCCCGCCGGCGAGCACCAGCGCGAAGGCGGTGAGCAGAGGGAGCAGTACGCGGCGAACGCGCCGCTGGCTGAGCCTGGTCCTGGGCACGACAGCGTCCTTCCGTCGACCGCCGGCCCCCGGTGACCTCTGCGCGGCGGCGTCCCCGCCGGCGCCGGTCGGCGGCCTGCTGGCGGAGACCGCCGGTCACAATACCGGAACGCGCGCCGGTGACCAGCCCCGCGACCGCCCGCCGGCCCCAGTGTCGACACAGCGTGCCGCCGTCGTCGCACACTGCGCGCCGATGCCGCGCTGGCCGTCGTCGCACACCGGGCGGAGACGCCCCACGGCCGTCGTCGTCGACGGCCTGGAGTCGCGGCGCGGACGTCCGTCACACGGTCTGGGGACGTCGCGCGGTGTGCGGATCAGGAGCCGAGCAGGGCCTCGTGCACCTCGGCCCAGACCTGCTCGTTGGCCGCGACCAGCAGCCCGCGGCCATCGTCGGCCGGGTGGTAGTCGACGCCGTCGAACCGGCGGGCGACACCCCCCGCGGCGCGGACCAGCAGGGTGCCCGGCGCATGGTCCCACGGCAGGGTGCGCCAGAAGAGGGTGAACTGCTGCTCGCCGGTGAGGATGTCGAGGTATTCCCGGCCGGCACAGTGCTGGCCGGGCAGCAGCTCGCCGAGCCGCCGACCGCCGGCGCGGACCCGGTCGCGGGCCTCCGCCGGCAGGAACCGCGTCATCGCCGCGCCGCGCAGGTCGCCCAGTGGCGGCACGGCGTCGGCGACGTCGACCGGCTGGCCGTTGACCAGGGTGCCCTCGTCGGCCCGACCGGCGGCCAGCGTCCCGGCCAACGGGTCGAGAATCCAGCCGGCGGTCGGGCGGCCGTCGGTCAGCAGGGCCACCATCAGGGCAAACGGCCGGCGGCCGGCGGCGAAGTTGGCGGTGCCGTCGACCGGGTCGACCAGCCACACGTCTCCGCTGTCGCGCAGGTGCCGCAGCAGCCCCGGATCGTCGGCGACACCCTCCTCCCCCACCACCGTCGAGCCCGGCCGCAGCCTGCGCAGCCCAGCGGAGATCAACTCTTCGGCGCGGCGGTCGGCGACGGTGACCACCTCGCCGGGCGCCTTCTCCGACACGTCGGCGTCGTCGAGCTTGCGGAACAGCGGCAGCACGACCTGGTCGGCGGCCTCCAGGAGCAGGTCACCGACGTCGTCGAGCAGGGTGTCAGCCACGAGGCGGCAGCTTGACCACGCTGACGAAGAACTCGTCGATCTGCCGGACCACGGCGATGAAGCGCTCGAAGTCCACCGGCTTGGTCACGTAGGCGTTGGCGTGCAGCTGGTAGCTGCGCAGGATGTCCTCGTCGGCCTGGGAGGTGGTGAGCACGACCACCGGAATCCGGCGCAGCTCGTCATCCTTCTTGATCTCTTCGAGCACCTCGCGGCCGTCGCGGCGGGGCAGGTTGAGGTCGAGCAGGATCAGGTCGGGCGCCAGCGCGTCGGCGTACTGGCCCTCCCGCCGCAGGTAGGCGAGCGCCTCGGCGCCGTCGGAGACGACGGTCAGCCGGTTGCGCAGCTTGTGCTCCTCGAACGCCTCCTGGGTCATCAACACGTCACCCGGATCGTCCTCCACGAGCAGGACCTCGATCGGGCTCTTGCCGTCCGCCGGCGCGGTCATCCCACCGTCTCCCTCATGTCACCCGTTCTACCGCTTTCCGGCGACCCGTCGGCCCGGTCCGGCTGGTCCGCTCCGGCGGAGTGCTCCGGCAGCGCGGACGACGCCTCGTCCGCGGGCGTCGTGTCCCCCGGCGTGGCCGGCTGCGGCTGCTCGGCGGGGTCGGTGGCGGCAGCCGCCTCCACGTCCTCGGGACGTGCCGGGAGGGTGAACCGGATGGCCGTGCCCTCCGGTACGTCGGTGTCCACCCAGACCCGGCCGCCGTGATATTCCGCGATCTTCTTGACGATCGCCAACCCGATGCCGGTGCCCGGGTACGCGTCCTTCGAGTGCAGCCGCTGGAAGATCACGAAGATCTTGTCGGCGAACTCCGGCTCGATGCCGATGCCGTTGTCCTGGCAGCTGATCTCCCACTCGGCCCCGACCAGCCGGGCCGAGATGTGCACCTTCGGCGGCACGTCGGGACGGCGGAACTTGATCGAGTTGCTGACCAGGTTGGCCAGCAGGTTGGTGAGCAGCGGCTCCTCGCCACGGATCACCGGCAGCTCGGTCCAGGTCAGCTCGGCGTCGGCGTACTGCCGGGCAGCCTCGGTCTGACCGGCCACGTCGCCCATCACCTTGTTGAGGTCGACGTCGACGAAGCCGGTGGTGAGCCGGCCGATCCGGGAGAACGCGAGCAGGTCGTTGATCAGGCGCTGCATCCGCTGCGCGCCATCCACCGCGAAGGCGATGTACTGGTCGGCCCGCTCGTCGAGCTGCCCGGCGTAGCGGCGCTGGAGCAGCTGGCAGAAGCTGGCCACCTTGCGCAGCGGCTCCTGCAGATCGTGGGAGGCCACGTACGCGAACTGCTCCAGGTCGCGGTTGGACCGGGTGAGCTCCTCGGCCTGCTTCTGGAGCTGGCTGTTGACCCACTCGATGCGCTCGCGGGCCTCCCGCACCTCGGCCAGGTCGGAGGCGATCTTCTGGCGCATCGCGTCCACGTCGTCGCCGAGCCGGATGAACTCCGGTGGGCCGACGGTGGCGATGCGGTGCTGGTAGTCGCCCTCGGCGACCTCGCGGACCTGGGTGGCCAGCCCGGTCAGCGGCCGGATCACCATCCGGTCCAGCGAGAGCAGCAGCACCGTGCCGGCCACGACCACCACCACGGCCGCGATGATCAACAGGATGACCAGCACGTTGCTGCTGTTGCGGACGTTCGCCGCGGACTGCTCCCGGGCGGCCAGGATCTCCTGCTGGAGGTCGTCGACGGCCGAGCGCACCTCGTCGAACCGCTGCCGGGCCTGCTCGGTGACCAACGCCTGGCCGGCGCGGGTGCCATCCTGTTCGGTCGTGGCGATGACCGGCTCGGCCACGGCCCCCCGCCACTGCTCGGCCCTCTCCTCGACGACCCGCAACTCCTGGCCGATCTGCGGGTAGTCGTCGAGCAGCGCCCGCATCGCGCTGATGGTGGCCTTCTCCTGCTCGAGCCCCGCCTCGTACGGACTCAGATCAGCCGGGTCACCGCTGACCGCGTACCCGCGAACCGCCGTCTCCTGGTCGAGCACCGCGTTGAGCAGCTCCTGCGACTGCACCCGCAGCGGGCCGGTCTGGTTCAGGATGGCGTCGATCTGGGTGCGGTTGCGGGCGGCCATCGCCGCCTCCGCGGTGGCCAGGCCGATCAGCAGCACGCCCACGACGGTGAGCAGGGTGATGACCCGGCGGCGCAGACTCCAGCCGCCGCTCACCGGCTTCACCGGCCACCGCCCCGGCTGACCAGCAGCATGGCCACGTCGTCGGCGAGCGGGCCGCCGTTGATCTGCTCGGCCCGACCGACCAGCCAGGCCGGCAGTTCGGGCAGCGACACCTCCCGGTTGGCCGGCTCGTCGAGCAGCCCGCTCAGGCCCGGCACGTCGAGCCGTTCGTTGCCGGCGCCCACCCGCCCCTCGATCAGGCCGTCGGTGTACATCAGCAGGGACCAGTCATCGGTGTCGAACTCCAGGTCGTAGGCGATCGGCCGGCGAGGTCGTACGCCCAGCAGCAGGCCGCCGGGCGCGGGCACCGGGACGACCCGGCCACCGGAGAGCAGCAGCGGCGGCGGATGCCCGGCGAGTCGGACGGTGGCCCGGTTGGCGTCCAGGTCGAGTCGGGTGGTGGCCACCGTCGCGAAGATCTCCTGAAGTCGGCGCTCACTCATCAGCACCTGCTCCAGTGCGGGCAGCACCTCGTCGTCCGGCACCCCGGCGAGCACCAGGGCCCGCCAGGCCACCCGCAGTTCCACACCGAGCGCGGCCTCGTCCACCCCGTGCCCGCAGACGTCCCCGACGATCAGGTCGAGACGGTCCGGACGGGTCTGCACCACGTCGAAGAAATCTCCGCCGATCAGCGCGGCGTGTCGACCCGGCCGGTAGAAGGTGTGCACCGCCACCTGGTCGGTCGTCATCAACGGTTGGGGCAGCAGGCCACGTTCGAGTCGGGCCGACTCGGCCTGGCGCAACTCGACCTCACGCAGCCGGCGGGCGTTCACGTCGGCGCGCTTGCGCTCGACCGCGTAGCGCAGCGCCCGCGTCAGCAGCACCCCGTCGACCTGGCCCTTGACCAGGTAGTCCTGTGCGCCCTCGGCGACGGCCACGATGCCCATGTGCTCGTCCGAGCGGCCGGTCAGCACGCAGACGGCGGCCCCACTGGGCATCTCCAGCACCTGGCGCAGCCCGTCCAGCCCCTGCGCGTCGGGCAGGCCCAGGTCGAGCAGGACGCAGTCGACGCCGGTGATCCGCTGCCGCGCCTCGCTGAGGCTGGTGGCGACCACCAGGTCGATCATCGAGTTCGTCTCGGCGAGCAGCTCACCGACCAGGAAGGCGTCACCCTCGTCGTCCTCCACCAGCAGCACCCGCAACCGCTCGCCGGGCGGCAGGTTGGCGTGCCGCGCCAGGCCACCGTGCGGGTACGGCACAACTGGGGACGCGGCCAGGCCGCCTCCCCGGTGCGGCCGGGTCACCGCCGCGAGACGCGGGAGTTCGCTGGTGATGTCGGGCTCCTTCCGAGTGCCCTGCTGATCCTGTATTAGACAACGGTCGCACACAACACGATGGGCGCGGCACGGGCGGGGATGGGCCGGATCACTGCCCGCCGGGGGACAAAACGGACGGCCGGTCGGTGCCCGGTGGCCGAGCGCCCCGCCGACGGGCGGGAGATCGGTGGACGCCCGGCCATCCCGTCCCGGGCCACCGGAGGGCAGGATGGTGCCACCCCAGGCCCCACCACCTTCGAGGAGTTCGGATGGGCGCACCCCCCACCCCCGTCACGGCGGGCGTACCGCTCCGGCCGGGTCCGGGCGTACCCCCGGCCGACCGTGCGCTGACCCGACCGCGCCGGCGGCTCCTGGCCGCCGCGGCGGCGCTGGTCGCGCTGGCGGCCGTCGGCGCCGGCAGCCTGCTCGACCTGCGCACCCCGGCGCCGAGGCCGGCGGACGCGCCGGCGGGCGAGTTCAGCGCCACCCGGGCGTACGAGGACGTCCAGGTGATCGCGGCCCGGTCGCACGTCGCCGGGAGCCCGGCCAACGACCAGGTTCGCGCGCACGTCGAGCAGCAGTTGCGCGGCCTGGGCCTGGAGACGGAGGTGCAGGACACCGTCGCGCCGGAGGCCGGCCAGCTCAGTGGCGCGGCCGGCGGGGCGACCCTGGCCCGGGTGCGCAACGTGGTGGCCCGACTGCCCGGCACCGACCCGACGGGTCGGGTGTTCCTGGTCGCCCACTACGACTCGGCGCAGACCGGGCCGGGCGGCAACGACGACGCGGCCGGCACCTCGGCCATCCTGGAGGTGGCCCGCGCGCTGACCACCGGCCCCCGGCCCCGCAACGACATCGTCTTCGTGCTGACCGACGCCGAGGAGGCGTGTCTCTGCGGGGCGGCCGCGTTCGCCGCGAGCCACCCGCTCGCCGCCGACGGCGGTGTGGTGCTCAACCTGGAGGCGCGCGGCTCCACCGGCCCGGTGATCATGTTCGAGACGTCGAAGAACAACGCGAAGCTGGTGGACGTCTTCGGCCGGGCCGCCCCGCACCCGGTCGGCACCTCGTTCGCGGTGGAGATCTACCGGGCGCTGCCCAACGACACCGACTTCACCGCCTTCCTGGACCAGAAGTTCGTCGGGCTGAACTCGGCGTACATCGACGGCGGCGCGATCTACCACACGCCGCTGGACACCCCGGCCGCGATGGATCGGAGCAGCCTCCAGCAGCACGGGGAGAACGCGCTGGGCCTGGCCCGGGAGTTCGGCCGCACCGACCTCACCGACCTGCGCTCCGGGTACGACGCCACCTACTTCCCGGTCCCGCGTGGGCTGGTCCGCTACCCGGGCTGGCTCGTCCTGCCGCTGGCCCTGCTCGCGGTACTCGCCGTCGCGGCCCTGGGTTGGCTGACCCGCCGCAGCGGTCGGGCCAGCACGGGACAGCTCGCCGCCGGTTTCGGCCTCGCTCTCGGGCCGATCGTGGCCGCGCCGGTCGCCGCCCAACTGCTCTGGCTGGCGATCACCGCGATCCGTCCGGGGTACGCCGAACTGCTCGACCCGTACCGGCCGATCTGGTACCGGATGGCCGTGCTGGCGCTCGCCGCCGCCATCCTGTTCACCTGGTACGCGCTGGTCCGCCGCCGGATCGGCCCGGCCGCGCTCGCCGTCGGCGGGCTGGCCTGGCTGGCCCTGCTCGGGGTGCTGCTCGCCGTGGCGGTGCCCGGCGGGGCGTACCTCACCACCCTGCCGGCCCTGGCCGGCGCCCTCGGCGGGCTGGTCGCGCTGCGGACCCGGCAGACCGGGCCGTGGCCGGTGGTGGCGGTGACGGCCGCCGCCGCGGCCGGCGTGGTGATCCTGCTGCCGACAGTGGTGCTGCTCTTTCCCGCGTTGGGCATGGCGATGGGTGGGGTGGCCGCGCTGGTCGCGGTGCTGCTCGGCCTGACCGCGCTGCCGGTGGTCGACCTGCTGCACCCGCAGGCCGGCGGGCAGCGCGGCCTGGTGGCGCTGCGGGCCCGACGACTCGCGGCGCTGCCGGCCGGGGCCGCCGCCCTGGCGGCGGTGGTGCTCGCCGGGGTCGGGCTGGCCGTGGACCGGTTCGACGCCGCCCACCCCGCGCCCACCCACCTGATGTACGCCCTGGACGCCGGCACCGGGCAGGCCCGCTGGCTGAGCCACGAGACCGACCCGCAGCCGTGGACGGACGGCTACGTGGACGGGGTGGCCAGCGTGGCGGACGACTTCCCCGGCCTGGGCGACGCGGAGCTGCGCGCCGGCCCGGCGCAGGCGGCGAACCTGCCGGCGCCGAAGCTCGACGTGCTGGCCGACACCAGCGCCGGCGGTGAGCGCACGCTCCGGCTGCGGCTCACCCCGCAGCGGGCGGTCCGGCTCGCCACCCTGCACGTCGACACGGCGACCGCCACCGTGGTGCGCGCCGAGGTGGCCGGCCGTCCGGTGCCCGTGGAGCCCCGCGCGGGCAGGTGGGGCTTCGGACTGGTCTTCCACGCCCCACCGCCGGAGGGCGTCGAGGTCACGTTGACGCTGCGGCCGATCGCCGCGCAGGTGGCGCTGCGGGCGATGGACGCCAGTGACGGGCTGGACGCGCTGCCCGGCTTCCGGCCCCGGCCGCCGGCCGTCGGCGTCGTCGGATCGCACAGCTCCGAGATGCTGGCGGTCGCCCGCACGTATCCCCTCTGAGAAGAAAAACCGATGGTCCGGCGGCACGAATCAGCCGCCGGACCACAGTCGTTGGAATTGCGTTTCGGTCAGCTCACCGGCTCGGGTTGACCGGAGCCGATACGCCGCCAGCGGTTTCCGTCATGATCGGTGAAGGTGAGCTCCACCAGAACGGTGTCGGTCGCCGCTTGTAGCCGATGCTCCGCCGTGACGGTGACGAACAGATCCGAACTTTCCCGGCCGTGGATCCGGCGGACCTGTTTCGCACCGGCCAGGTCCACGGGGGTGCCCTCCGGATCGTCGGACGGGACCAGTCGCGGCAGCGCCGTCACGTCCAGGACCGGCGCGTCACTCTCGTTGGCCACGGTCACCCGCAGCACCGACTTGCCCCGGATCTCGGCCACCGCCGAGACCAGCCGGGCCTGGGTGGCGCGGACCCGCAGCTCGTCGGTGCGCCGGGCGCGGATCTCCCGGCGCAGCCCGAGGTAGACGAAGAGCACACTCGCGATGGAGCCGAGCGCGCCGAACCAGTCCGGCACCGAACCCCAGTCGGCCACATCGTCGTACGGCAACCAGTTCATGCGTCCATCGTGGAGCCGCCGCGCGAGGAACGAGCACGGCGGATCGGCCCGAATGGACGGCGAATTGGAATTCCCGGTGCCGATTCCGGTCAGCCGGGCGACCTAAACGGAGAGTGTGCAAGCCAGCACAGTGGTGGATACCCTTGCGGTTGACGTAGGGCGGGTGACTATCCCTCCGAATGTCCACTCAGTGGACATGATCTTTTCTGCCACCCGCCGCGCCGCAATTTCGCCACCGAAGGGGGACCGCATTGACTGCGGACGTTCCACCCGAGGATGCGGGCGTGCGCCGGCCGGCCTACGACCGACCGAGTCGCGTCTCCGTCGACCCGCCACTCGGGCGCCTGGACAGCCCGCTGCACGGCCGGGACGACCTGATCGACGAGATCATGCATCCGGCAGACGCCGACGGCGAACAGCCGTCGGTGCACATCCTGTGCGGCATGGGCGGCTCCGGCAAGAGCCACGTGGCCCTGGAGATCGCCCGCCGGGCCCGAGCGGACGGCCGGACCGTCTGGTGGGTGCAGGCCGGCCGGCTCAACTCCGGAATGCGCGAGGTGGTCAGTCAGCTCGGCGCCTCGGAGAGCCAGGTCGACCAGGCGTGGGCCGGCATGATCAGCGCGACGGACCTGGTCTGGCGCTACCTCAACCAGGCCCAGCAGCCCTGGCTGCTGATCTTCGACAGCGTGGACGAGCCCGGCACGCTCGGCCCCACCGACGGGGTGCTCGCCGACGGCACCGGCTGGCTGCGCAGGCCGGAGGCCGAGGACGGGATGGTCCTGGTGACCACCCGGGACGGCAACCGGGCGACCTGGGGCACCTGGTCGATTCTGCACCAGGTGCGCCCGCTCGACGCCGACGCCGGGGCGCAGGTGCTCATCGACCGGGCCGGCGCGCAGGCCGGCGGCCTCGACGACGCCCGCGAACTGGCCCGCGAGCTGGGCGGGTTGCCGCTGGCGCTGCGGGCGGCCGGCAACTACCTCCGCTCGGTCAACGCCAGCCCGGTCTGGCGCGGCTCGTCCACCATCACCACCTTCGCCGACTACCGCTGGGCGGTGCAACGCCGGTTCCGCTCGCCGCGCGACGCCGCCGACGTCGACCTCGACGAGTCGCTCGGTCTGGAGATCGTCCGCGAGGTCGACGACATCTCACTGGACCTGCTGGCCCGCCGCCAGCTCCAGCAGAGCCGACCGCTGCTCAACGTGCTGGCCTGCCTCAGCATCTCCCCGGTGCCCTACGAGGTGGTGCTCAAGCCGGCCATCCTGGCCGGGTCGCCCCTGTTCGAAGGGCTTACCGCCCGGCAGCGGGTGAAGGTGCTGGAGGGCATCGGCGACCTCGCCCTGGTCGACTTCGATGTCCAGGAGGACGTCACCGACCCGGCCTTCGCGCACGTGCTGTCGCTGCACCCGCTGGTGCACGCGATGTTCCGCGACCGCGACGAGGTTCGCGAGCAGATCGCCGAATACCACGGCGTGGTCATGAAGCTGCTGCTCGCCGCCACCGAGGGGCAGAGCCCGGACGACTCGGCGGTCTGGGCCAACTGGGACGTGCTGGTGCCGCACCTCGTCGAGGCGGTACGCGAATACCTCGTGCCGCAGCGACAGAAGCACGACCCCGAGACCGTACGCCGGGCGCTGGAGCTGACCCGGCTCACCGCCCGCTACCTCATCGCGATCGGTCTGCCCGGCTCGGCCTTCGACATCCTCGACCCGATCGTGCGGGGCTGCGCCGCGTACGACCACGACCTGGACCGGCCCCAGGTGCTGGCGTTGCGCCACGAGCTGGGCCGCACCTGGCTGGAGCGCAACCAACCGGAGATGGCCGACCGGGTGCTGCGCGACGTGATCGCCGACCGCACCCGCGTGCTGGGCAGCGACGACCCCGACACCCTCGCCAGCCGGCACAAGCTCACCAAGGCGATCATGGCGCAGCGCCAGTGGCCGGAGGCCGAGTCGGAGCTGCGGCAGATCGTCGCCGCCGAGGACCAGGTCCGCGGGCCCGAGCACTGGGACACGATGATCGTGCGGCACAGCCTCGCGCTGGCCGTCCTCGCGCAGCACCGGGCCCCCGAGGCGGAGGAGATGCTGCACGCCATCCTGGAGGTCCGCTACCGGCTGTGGCCGCTCAACCAGCCCGAAACGTGGCAGGCCCGGCACACGCTGGCCCGGTGCATGCAGGAGCAGGGCCGCCTCGCCGAGGCGGAGGCGGAGCTGCGGGCCACCCTGGCCACCGTGGAGCCCCGGCACGCCGACCGCAGCGAGGTGCTCGCCATCCGGGCCACGCTCGCCGTGGTGCTGCTGCTCGACGGGCAGGTCGACGCGGCGATCGGGGTGTACGAGCACCTGCTGGCCGACCGGCGGCGGCTGCTCGGGGACACCCACCTGGACACCCTCCAGGTGGAGCACGCCCTGCGCCGCCTGCGCAACGGCGGCTGACCCGTCAGTGCGGCGCCCCCGGGCCCAGGTCGCTCGGGTCGGTGTTGCCACCGCAGACGATCAGCGCCACGCGCTCCCCCGCCTGCGGCACGTACGCCCCGCCGACCAGCGCGGCCAACGCGGCGGCGCCGCCCAGCTCGGCGGCGACCCGCAGCTCCGACCAGAGCAGCCGACGTGCCCGCACCAGGTCCTCGTCGCGCACCAGCACGGACACCACGCCGGTACGACGGGCGGTGTCGAAGGCGATGTCGCCGATCCGGCGAGCGCCCAGTGAGTCCGTGGCGATGCCGCCCACCTCGATGTCGACCGGTCGGCCCGCCTTGAGGGCGGCGTGCAGGGTGGGGATCTGCTCCGGCTCGACGGCGACGACGCGTACCGACCCGTCGAACCAGGTCGCGATGCCCGACACCAGCCCGCCGCCGCCGACCGCCACCAGCACGGTGTCGATCCCGTCGAGCTGGCGTTCCAACTCCCGACCCACGGTGCCCTGACCGGCCACCACCTCCGGCTGGTCGTACGCGTGCACCACCAGCGCCCCGGTCTCGCCGGCCCGCTCGGTGCTGGCCGCCAACGCCTCGGCGTAGTGCTGGCCCACCTGCCGCACCTGCGCGCCCAGGCCGGCCAGCCGCTGCACCTTGACCGGCGAGGCGGTGACCGGCACGAAGACCTCCGCCGGCACGCCCAGCGACCGGGCCGCGTACGCGACCGCGAGACCGTGATTGCCCCCCGAGGCGGCGATCACCCCGGCCGACGGCAGCGAACCCTGGAGCATCCGGTTGAACGCGCCGCGCGGCTTGAACGAGCCGGTGTGCTGGTGCAGCTCCAGCTTGAGGCTCAGCAGACCGGGCACGCCCAGGTCGGCGCCGTCGACGGAGATGACCGGCGTCTGCCGGACCCGCCCCTGCACCAGCGCCGCAGCCGCCTCGACGTCGCTCTTGTCCACCATGGGAAAACGCCCTTCGCTACGACCAGAGAGCCAGTCGACCGTCGTCGGTGAGCCCGACGAAGCATCCTATGGAGATTCGCCGGCCATCCGTCGCCGGACGCACCGTGTGATAGTGACGCGGGTCAAACAGAAATCCCTCTCCCAGTTCGGGCCGCAACGTCAACGACTGCGCGCCGTCGGCCACCGACTCGTGATAGCCGTACCCGCCGGGAATCCGCAGGTCCTCGTCGCTCGGCTGCCACCGGCGACGCCACAGCACCGTCTCACCGCCGACGGGCGGCACCCGGACGTAGATGTTGAACGCCAACTGGGCCACCACCTCCGCGTCGAGCAGCCGGCCGGCGTACTCCCGGACCGCGTCGTCGAAGTGCATCTGCAGGCCGGCGTTGATCTCGCGGACGATGCCGACGTGCATCTCCCGCCGCTGCCGCCGCCCGGGTGCCACATCCGGCCAGGCCGACCGGAACGCGGCCAGGCACAGCTCGCGCGGCGCGTCCGGCAGACCCAGCACGGACCAGCCCTTCTCGGCGGCACGAGCCGCCTCCCAGTAGTCGTCGCGCAGGTCACCGCCGTCCCGGTGATCGTTGATGGCCGGGCCGAACTTGGCGACGACGGGAAACACCCGGCTCTCGTCGTAACGGTCCATCTCCGCGTCGGCGAGTGCGGCGGTGATCGCGTGGCAGCGGGCGGCGGGCAGCAGCCCCGGCACCCGGACGGCGGCGATCCGCCCCGCCACGAGCCCGGCGACGTCTGCCCGGGTGATCGCCGCGGACTCGACGGCCACGAACAACGGATCGGTTCTGCTCGGTTGCCGCACGGCGGTCCTCCCGTACCGAAGATCCCTCACCGGACAAGTCGCGCCCCCGACCCGCGCACGGTGCAATGTAGCCACCGGCGGCAAACCCGCACCTCACCATTGACCGCAGCGCATGTCGTGAACACTTCCGCAGTTCAAGGGCGGGGTGGCGGATGCGCCGTTACCATCGGCCCCACCAGGGGTACGTCACACAGGGCCGTACGGCGGGTCGATTCCACCGATCGGGGAATGGTGACGGCTCCCGCCCCGGTGGATGATGCGAGTAGTTCGAATGCGGACGAGGAGTTCGATTATGGCTGGCGCCGGCCCGACCGATCTTGACGCGTACGTCGACCGCCTGGAGATGGCGCGTCGAATAGCCCGGGAAATGATCGAGTCCGACCACCTCGCTCTGGAGCTGGCCGTACGGCAGCGCCCACAGTGCTGGTCCCGTCGCCCGGTCGTGCACACCTCCCGCACCGACGCCTGACTCGCGGGGCCACCAAATGTGGCACGGCCGGGCAGAATGCCACCCATGCGCCGGCTCGCCACCGTTCTCTGCCTGCTGACTGCCGCGGTGCCGGGAGTGGTTGCCTGCGCGGCTCCCCAGACAAGGCCCGGAGACGGCTCCGCCGTGTGGGGCACCTACGAGGCCGAGGTGAGCGGCGTGACCCCCGGTCCGGGCGACCGGGCGGTCACCGTGCACGTCAAGGCGCTCGCCGGTCGCGACGGCTGCTCGCGCAACGTCCAGGTCGGCCACCACGAGGAGGAGAACGGCGTCATCTTCGCCAACATCGTGCAGGAATCGGCCGAGTCGGACACGTTCGGCGCCTGCCCGACCTTCGCGCCCGCCGAGGTGACCCTCACGTCGGCGGAGCCGATCGGCGACCGTCCGCTGTCGCTCAACCAGAAGACGTGGGCGCTGAAGAACGGCGCCTACACCCGGTGTGACGAGAACCTGGGTTGCAACCCACCGAAGGACCGCTGCGACCCGACCTGGACGCGCGCGGCCGTACGCGGGATGGACGTGTCCCGCCACTCGCAGGGTCACGTCGAAGCCTGCGACGGGACGTGGCTGGTCATGACGGTGGCCGACGACCCGACATCGTGCGGCGCCGAGCCACGCCCTGGGTGCGAGGTGAACACCGCCGTGCGGCGCTACTTCCTGCGTAACGAGCCGGCCGGATGGTCGATTGTCGCCCGAACCACGTCGGGTGGGTGCGACGCGGTCCGCGAGGCCGCGCCTGCCTTCCCCCGGAATCTCTGTGCCAACCTGGAACCGACGGCCCGGCTCGTCACCGTGGCACCAACGCCGCCGCCCGATCGGCCCGGCGGCTGATCAGACGACAGCCGCTACTTCCAGCGGCATTGATCTTTGCCGGGGATGCTTCCGAAGGACGAGATTGCGATTGGCATTCCGACAGAGGAAAGCTTGTTTGGCAGGCTACGCACAGCGATCAAAGTTGAGTCAAACCAGCATCAAGTTGCCCCAACTCAGCGTCCTCGGCCGTCCAGTCCAGCCACCCCGGCCACATCCGATCGCCCCTAGCCATCCCGTCGGCCTTCGTCCGCGCCTCGGTGGAGTGGGTGGGGCCTGCCCGGACGGAGGTGGTCGGGATGGCGTCACATCCCGGAGTGCCCGAGGACCCCGCCAGAGGCCCCGCCCTCCCTGGCACAGCCGGAAGAACTGGCCGCAGCATGCCTAGGCGTGCTGCGGGTAGGCGTGCACGCGGCAGCGTTGCCACCTGGTACCACAGGTAGTACCATCGAGGCGTGCCCTCGGTAAACAAGATCATAGAAGCGATGCGAAGCAACCCGCAGAACATCGCCTACAACGATCTCAAGAGGGTCTGCAAGCACTACTTCGGGGAGCCCCGACAAGACGGGACTTCCCACGCAGTTTTCAAGATGCCGTGGGCGGGGGACCCGCGCGTGAATATTCAAGACGATAGAGGCAAGGCAAAGGCATACCAGGTACGGCAAGTGCTAAAGGCGATCGAGAAGAAGGAGGCCATGTGATGCAGACCGTTGCCGATCCAGAGGTAACTCACTATACCTACCGCGTTACATGGTCGGCCCAGGACAACGAGTTCGTCGCCACCTGCGCTGAGTTTCCTTCCCTTTCGTGGCTGGCTTCCTCTCAAATCGAGGCCCTGCAGGGACTCGAACAGCTACTGCGTGAGGTGATCGCGGACATGGAGCAGCAAGGCGAGGAGGTGCCGGAGCCATTCGCCGAACGTAGCTACTCAGGCAAGTTCAATGTCCGCGTCGGAGAAAGCCTGCACCGCGAGCTGGCAACCCATGCCGCCGAGGATGGACTGAGCCTCAACCAATATGTCGTACGGAAGCTGACAGCAGCCTGATCAACGCGAAAGGCCCGGCTCCCGCAAGGAAGCCGGGCCGCGTCGGATACCACTTCAGCCGATGCAGGGCGAGCCCCGACGCCGGAAACCGTGGTCAATGCGAAGCCGCACTGATTGGTGGATCTGCAGATCCTCTAGTTCGTCGTGAGCCACCTGCTGCCGACGAGCGAGGACCGCACCCGCCGCGTCATCGACAAGGCGCTAGGCGAGGACCAGGACCCGGAGGACGCTCCCGAGCCCGGCAACGGCCTGGAGACGGCATGATCTTGTTTCGGACCCGCCGCCAAAGACCTCAGCCGCAGGTCAGGGCGCATGCCGTCGCTACTTCCAGCGGAAGTGGACGAAGAGGCGGCCGAAGTTCTTGGAGTCCTTCTCCACCCGGTGGTAGAGCTGTTTGACGTCCTTCTGGTCGAGGAACCGCAGCACCCGCTTCTTGAGCTGCCCCGACCCCTTGCCCGGGATGATCTCCACGAGGGTGGCCTTCTTCGCCACCGCCTCGTCCATGATCCCGCGCAGCGCGCGGTCGATGTCCTGGCCCTTGTTGAAGATGTCGTGCAGGTCCAGCTTGAGCTTCATGCCGCAGCCCCCGGCCGGTCAGGTCCCATGTCCGCCATCCTAGGCACGCCCGTCGGCCCGTCCGCCGGACGACGAAGGGGCGGTCCGCAGGACCGCCCCTTCCTCGTCACCAGGTCTCCGCTCAGCGCGTGCCGCCCACTCGGGTCTCCACCCGCTGCAGCGCGATCCGGTAGTCGTCGTTGGCCGCGTACATCGCTGCGGCGATCCGCAGGTGCCGCAGCGCGTCGGTGTGCCGGTTCAGCCGCTCCAACGTCCGGCCCAGCACGTGGTGCGCGTAGTGGTCGCTCGGGTCCCGGTCGACGAGCTCCCGCAGCTGCTCCTCGGCCCGGTTGAGCTGGGCCGACTGGAAGTACGCCCGGGCCAGCAGCTGCCGGACAGCGGCGTTGCCGGGTTCGGCGTCGACGATCGGCTCCAGCAGTCGGGCCGCTCGGCTCGGGTCACCGGTTTCGAAGAACATGGTCGCCCGCCGGTAGTCCGCCAGAAGATCCATCTGCCCACCTCCTCGGGTCGCGCCGTCACCTGTTCCGACGCTGGCACAACACTCGACGTTTGGCGACTGTTCCCCGGGTGGAAATAGGGTCAGGCGCGAGCGTCCCGGCGGCCGGCGGCCAGCTCCCAGGCGCGGACGCCGCCGACGATCCCGGCCGTGTTCGGCACCACCACCACATCGTCGCCCATCCGGGCCAGCTGCTCCGGCCGGATCAGCCGGGAGTTGCCCCCGCCCAGGTAGAGCCGGTCCCACCGGAACACCGGGCGCAGCCCATCCACCACCTGCCGGATCCGCCGGGACCAGAAGGCGTCGCCGAGCCGCCGACGCTCCGGCTCACCCACGTACGTGTCGTAGGTGGTGCCCCAGCGCACCGGCGCGTGCGACAGCTCCAGGTGCGGTGCGAGCACGCCGCCGTCGAAGAGGGCGCTGCCCAGCCCGGTTCCCAGGGTCAACACCAGTTCACAGCCGGTGCCGGCGACCACACCCGCTCCGTGCACCTCGGCGTCGTTGAGCACCAGCGCGGGCACCCCGAACGCGTCGGCCAGCGCGCCTCGCGCGTCCCAGCCGGACCACTCGGCCAGCAGGTCCGGGTCGATGCGGGAGCGGGGGCCGCTGCGGGTGACGTAGTGCGGGGTGGCGACAACCACGCCGTGCCGGATCATCCCGGGTACGCCGACCGTCAGCCGGTCCGCCGTGGGCAGCCGCCCGCCCAGCTCCAGCAGGGTCCGGACGAACAGGGCGGGAGGCAGCGGGTACGGGGTCGGCACCCGCAGCGGTCGGGCGCGCATCGTGCCGGCCTCGTCGAGCACCGACGCCTTGATGCCCCCGCCACCGCAGTCGATCGCCAGAGTGGTCACCACGCCGTTGAGTCTGCCCGCTGCCGTCGGCTCTTATGCGAGCAGCCGGATAGGCTGCCGTCCTGATGAGCGCCACGATGATCGTCAAGGACCTGGCCGCCGGGCACGGGGACCGCCCACTCTTCTCCGGGTTGGACCTGGTCGTCGCCCCGGGCGACGTGGTCGGCCTGGTCGGGCCGAACGGGGCCGGCAAGTCGACGCTGCTGCGTACCCTCGCCGGATTGTTGCCGGTCGAGGCCGGCAGCGTGCGACTCAGCCCGCCCACCGCGAGCGTCGGGCACCTGCCGCAGGAGCCGGAACGGCGACCGGGCGAGACCGTACGCGACTTCCTGGCCCGCCGGACCGGGGTGACCGCCGCCCAGGCGGCGCTGGACGCGGCCACCGAGGCGCTGACCGCCGGGACGGCGGGCGCCGACGACGCGTACGCCGACGCGCTGGAGCGCTGGCTCGCCCTCGGCGGCGCGGACCTGGACGAACGCGCCGAGCAGGTGAGCGCCGACCTCGGGCTCGCGGTCGACCTGGACCACCCGACGACCGGGCTCTCCGGCGGTCAGGCCGCCCGCGCCGGGCTGGCGTCGCTGCTGCTCAGCCGGTACGACGTGTTCCTGCTCGACGAGCCGACCAACGACCTGGACCTGGCCGGCCTGGAGCGGCTGGAGGAGTTCGTCACCGGGTTGCGGGCCGGCACGGTGCTGGTCAGCCACGACCGGGAGTTCCTCACCCGCACCGTGACCCGTGTGGTGGAGCTGGACCTGCCGCAGCAGCAGGTGCACCACTACGGCGGCGGTTACGCGGCCTATCTGGAGGAGCGCGAGGTGGCGCGGCGGCACGCCCGCGCCGACTTCGAGGAGTACGCCGACACCAAGGCCGGCCTGGAGGCGCGGGCCCGCACCCAGCGCGGCTGGATGGACAAGGGCGTGAAGAACGCCCGCCGCAAGGCCACCGACAACGACAAGATCGGCCGCAAGTTCCGCAGCGAGGCGAGCGAGAAGCAGGCCGCCAAGGCCAAGCAGACCGAGCGGCTGATCGAACGGCTCGACGTGGTCGAGGAGCCCCGCAAGGAGTGGGAGCTGCGGATGGAGATCGCCGCCGCGCCCCGCGCCGGCGCCGTCGTGGCCACCCTGCGACATGCGGTGGTACGCCGGGGAGGCTTCACCCTCGGGCCGGTCGACCTCCAGATCGACTGGGCGGACCGGGTCGCGGTGACCGGGGCGAACGGTTCGGGCAAGTCCACCCTGCTGGCCGCACTGCTCGGGCGGCTGCCGCTTGACGAGGGCACCGCCTCGCTCGGGCCGGGCGTAGTGGTCGGCGAGGTGGACCAGGCTCGGGGACTGTTCCTCGGCGACGCGCCGCTGATCGACGCGTTCCACGCGGCCGTACCGCATCTGTCGCCGGCGGACGCGCGGACCCTGCTGGCCAAGTTCGGGCTGCGGGCGGCGCACGTGCCGCGGCCGGCGGCGACCCTCTCCCCCGGCGAGCGGACCCGCGCGGCGCTGGCCCTGCTCCAGGGGCGCGGGGTCAACCTGCTGGTGCTCGACGAGCCCACCAACCACCTCGACCTGCCCGCCATCGAGCAGCTCGAATCGGCGCTGGCCAGCTACCCCGGCACGCTGCTGCTGGTCACCCACGACCGGCGGATGCTGGCCGCCATCGAGACGAACCGTCGGCTGCGGGTCGACGCCGGGCGGATCGCCGAGGATTGATCCGTGCCGGAGGGCCGGGCCGGGGTGAGAATGACGCCATGCTCAAGTGGGAGTACGCGCTGCTGGTCCGCCGCCGCCAGGCGGCGACCAACGACCTCGGCTGGGAGGTCGTCTTCGTCTGGTACGGCCCGGACGGCTCGATGGTTGACGTGATGCCGTACGGCGACACGGCGCTGGCTCACCTGAACCGGGCCGGCGACCAGGGCTGGGAACTGGTCGCGATGAGCGAGGACCGGTCCCTGCCCGGCCACAACGAACTGCACCGCTATCACCTCAAGCGGCCGAGGGCCGCCGCTCCCCCGCCCCGCCAGCGCATCCGCGGTGGTCGCCGGACCCTCTCCGGCTGACCCGTGCCCGGCTGCGGAGGCGGCACGGGCTGCGACCGCCGCCGAGGCGTGTTGCTCCAGTGAGCCGTATGACTGTGAGTCATAAATATTACTCACAGTAAAAAGGCGCCACACGCCGGTGCCACCGACGCGGCGACACCCCCACCCCCGC
>NZ_JBFAPG010000023.1:0-26904 GCF_040675595.1 Micromonospora sp. NPDC049580 | reverse complement strand
CCTCGGTGCAGTTGACGTTGCTGTTCGGGGCGGTCTTAGGATGTCAGAGCTGGTCGGTGCCGAAGGTGTCGCAGGTCTTCGGGTCGCCCTGGTCGTAGCCCTGGCTGAACCAGCGCTTGCGCTGCTCGGACGTGCCGTGGGTGAACTGGTCCGGGTTGACCCGGCCGCCGGAGCGTTCCTGGATGCTGTCGTCACCGATCGCCTCGGCGGCATCGATGGCCTGACTGACGTCGGCCTCGGTGATCGACTTGAACAGTGGCTTCTCGCCGGTTCTGTCCTTGCTCTCGCTGGCGTGCTTGGCCCAGGCGCCCGCGTAGCAGTCGGCCTGCAACTCCAGCCGCACCGACGCCGAGCGGGGGCCGCTCTGGTCGCCCTGGCCGGCCTTGGCGTTGGTGCCGAGCAGGTTCTGGATGTGGTGGCCGTACTCGTGGGCGAGCACGTACGGCTGGGCGAACTCGCCCTTGGCGCCGAACCGGGTGGCCAGCTCGTCGTAGAAGCTCAGGTCGATGTACACCTTTTTGTCGGCGGGGCAGTAGAACGGGCCGACGCCCGAGTCGGCCTGCCCGCAGCCGGTGTTCACGGCCTCTTGGAAGAAGTTGGTGATGGTGGGCTCGTACGTGCCGTTGCCCAGCTCCGGGTACGCCTTCTGCCAGTATCCCTGGATGCTGTTGACGTAGAGCAGGTTGCGGCAGCGCGCGTCCTGGAGGCGGTCCGGGTTCGCGGTGGAGCACACCTGGTCCAGGTCCTCGCCTCCGGCCTGTCCACCGTCGTCCCCATTGGTCATGGCATTGAGGCCGAAGCCCCCGCCGAGCAGGGCGATGATCACGGCTACCACGATGCCGATGATGCCGCCCCGGCCGCCGCCTCCCGGGATGGGGATGCCGATGCCGCCGCCCGACCCGCCGCCGCTGCCCCGACCCAGGTCTTTGGCCTGGGAGGTGTCGAGCTCGGCCTGCTCGTTGAGTTCCATGCTGACCCCGATCGCCGTATGCCGGTGAATGTCTGGTGTATGTCGTTTCGTCGTTTCAGTGCCGGACGGGGTCCGGACAGGCGTTCCGGTACCCGATGATCTTGATTGGTAATCCGGGCGGGTCGCCGGGGAGCGCCCGGTACACTTGTCCCCGTGCCGCGCTGCGAAGGCTGAACCGCCCCGCGCCGACGGGCCCACCGCCCGCCGGCGCTTTCGCGTGCCCTGAGTCAGCCTTCCAGACCCCGAGAGCGAGTCCCACGAGATGATCACTGCCACCGGCCTGGAGCTGCGTGCCGGCTCCCGGATCCTGCTGTCCGACACCACGCTGCGCGTGCAGCCCGGTGACCGGATCGGCCTGGTCGGCCGCAACGGTGCCGGCAAGACCACCACCCTGAAGGTGCTCGCCGGCGAGGGGCAGCCGTACGGCGGGCAGATCGACCAGCGCAGCGCCATCGGCTACCTCCCACAGGACCCGCGCACGGGCGACCTGGAGGTGACCGGCCGCGACCGGGTGCTCTCCGCCCGCGGCCTGGACGTGCTGATGGCGCAGATGAAGGAGATCGAGGCCCAACTGGCCGAGGACGCCAGCGACAAGCTGGTCCGCCGCTACGGCGCGCTGGAGGACCAGTTCGCCGCCCTGGGCGGGTACGCGGCCGAGGCCGAGGCCGCCCGGATCTGCGCCAACCTGGGGCTGCCGGACCGCGCGCTCGCCCAGACCATCGGCACCCTCTCCGGCGGTCAGCGCCGCCGCATCGAGCTGGCCCGGATCCTGTTCCGCGACGCCGGTGAGAACGGCGGCGGCATCCTGCTGCTCGACGAGCCGACGAACCACCTCGACGCGGACTCGATCACCTGGCTGCGCGGCTTTCTCGCCAACCACAAGGGCGGCCTCATCGTGATCTCCCACGACGGCGCGCTGCTGGAGTCGGTGGTCAACAAGGTCTGGTTCCTCGACGCCACCCGAAGCGTGATCGACGTCTACAACCTGGGCTGGAAGGCGTACCTGGAGGCCCGCGAGACCGACGAGCGCCGCCGCCGCCGGGAGCGGGCCAACGCGGAGAAGAAGGCCGGCGCGCTGATGGCGCAGGCCGACAAGATGCGGGCCAAGGCCACCAAGACCGTCGCCGCGCAGAACATGGCCCGCCGCGCCGAGAAGCTGATCTCCGGCCTGGAGGAGGTGCGCGTCGCCGACCGGGTGGCCAAGGTGCGCTTCCCCAGCCCCGCCCCGTGCGGCAAGACGCCGCTCACCGCGACCGGCCTGTCCAAGTCGTACGGCTCGCTGGAGATCTTCACCGACGTCAACGTCGCGGTGGACCGGGGTTCCCGGGTGGCCATCCTCGGGCTCAACGGCGCCGGCAAGACGACGCTGTTGCGGATGCTCGGCGGGCTGCTCACCCCGGACACCGGCGAGGTGCACGCGGGGCACGGGCTGCGGTTGGGCTACTACGCCCAGGAGCACGAGACGCTGGACGTGGAGCGGACGGTGCTGGAGAACATGCGGGCCGCCGCCGTCGAGCAGTCCGACACCGACCTGCGCAAGATCCTCGGCGCGTTCCTGTTCTCCGGCGACGACGTGAACAAGCCGGCCGGGGTGCTCTCCGGCGGCGAGAAGACCCGGCTGGCGCTGTCCACCCTGGTCTGCTCCGGCGCCAACGTGCTGCTGCTCGACGAGCCGACGAACAACCTCGACCCGGTCAGCCGCGAGCAGGTGCTCGACGCGATTGCCAACTACCCGGGCGCCATCGTGCTGGTCACGCACGACCCGGGCGCGGTGCTCGCGCTCAAGCCCGACCGCGCGATCCTGCTGCCCGACGGCGACGAGGACGCCTGGAGCGACGACCTCCTCGAACTGGTCGAGCTGGCCTGACCGGCCCGGCTCGGGCCGCCCGCGGCGGCAGGGGGCGGGTCCGCCTCAGCCGAGCAGGTCCACCAGCCGGCCGAGCACGCCGGAGCTGACCAGGATCACCACGCCGATGGCGACGAAGATCGTCGGCACCAGCCAGTGGCCGGCGCGCTCCACCAGCCGGACCACCCGGCGGTGCCCACCCAGCCAGGCCGCGGCGGCGCACCACAGGCCGACGAGCACCACGAAGACCAGCAGGAAGACCGCGCTGTCGCCGGGGCCGAGAGCCCGGAACACGGGTACGTAGACGGCCACGTTGTCGGCGCCGTTGGCGATGGTCACCCCGGCCACGCCGAGTGCGCCGGTGACGACCGTTGCCGGCTCGTCGTCGTCCGAATCGCGCAGCGCGCGGACGCCCAGCGCGATCGGCAGCAGGCCGAGCAGCCCGGTCCACGGGTCCGGCACGACCAGCAGCCCGGCGGCGACCACCGCGCTGGCCAGCGCGAGCGCGCCGATGCCGAGGTACTGGCCGGCGACGATCTGCCAGGTGCGGGGCCGGCCGGTGGTGCGGGCCGCCACGAAGAACAGCGTGAGGATGACGATGTCGTCGATGTCGGTGGCGGCGAAGACCACCGCCGCTCCGGCCGCCGTACCCAGCAGGTCGATCACGCCCGGGAGCGTACGGGCCGAGGCGTCGCCGCTCGGCGGTGGCCCTTCCGGACGGTGTGCCGGGACCGATCGCGAGGATCACTCTATCGGGAAGCTGACATTGCATAGCGTGTCGGTTGGCGAAGAGTTGATATCTGGCGCATGATCGTCCGAGGCGGTCTAATAGGTGGGACCGTATCCGAACCGCACAGTCTGGGACGTGAGGACACAGCATGGCAGCCACTGGCACAGCCACCAGCACTGAGAAGGGTCGCCGGATCGTCGGAGCCGAGCGTCAGACGCTCGCCAAGGACCTGGTAAAGCGGTACACCTCGGGGGAGAGCATCCGCGCGCTGGCGGCCTCGACCGGCCGTTCCTACGGGTTCATTCACCGAGTGCTCACCGAGTCCGGGGTTCAGCTGCGTCAGCGCGGCGGTGCCCGGCGCCGCAAGAAGGCGTGACCCGCCCCTTCGCGTCGTTCACCAGCGCCGCGCCCCGGGCAGCCCGGTGACCGCCGAGGCGACCGGGGTTCGGCTGACCTGCGACGGGCCGGTTGCCACGGTGACGTTGTGCCGGCCCGACGTGCTCAACGCCCAGACGCCGGCGATGTGGCGCGCGATGAGCGACTTCTCCCGCGACCTGCCCGGCGACGTCCGGGTGGTGGTGGTGCGTGGCGAGGGGCGTGCGTTCTCCGCCGGCCTCGACCTCGCGGTTGCTGGCGCCTCCGGCCCGGGGTCGTTCGCCGAGTTGGCCACGCTGCCCGAGCAGGAGTGCGCCGACCAGATCGCGGCGTTCCAGGCCGGCTTCACCTGGCTGCACCGGCCGGACGTCATCTCCGTGGCCGCCGTGCAGGGGCACGCGATCGGCGCCGGTTTCCAACTCGCGCTGGCCTGTGACCTGCGGGTCCTGGCCGCCGACGCGAAGTTGTCGATGGCCGAGGTGACCCTCGGGCTGGTGCCCGACCTGGCCGGCACGAAGCGCCTCGTCGAGCTGGTCGGCTATTCCCGGGCGCTGGAGATCTGCGCGACCGGCCGCCGGCTGGACGCCGCCGAGGCGGACCGGATCGGCTTGGCCACTCTTGTCGTACCACCGGCCGAGCTGGACGGCGCGGTCCGTGACCTGACCGCGGGCCTGCTGGCCGGGGCCCGCGACGCGGTGGTGGAGATCAAGGCCCTGCTCGCCGGCGCTGCGGGGCGGTCGCACGCCGACCAGCAACGCGCCGAGCGGGAGGCGCAGACCCGCCGCCTGCGGGATCTGACCGGCCGAGGAGAATAGTAAGGACCGTACGGGAAGATCCGGGTTACGACCGAGGTTGTCAGAGTCGTCGGGAGAATTGACCTGACGTGTGTGGTCCACCCGACGACCCGGAGGTGAGCGGTGTCCAACCCGATGTCCGGCGGTGGCATGGCCGGGTGGAGCATGCTCCGGTCGATGCGTAACCGCGACGAGGTCTCCACCCACCGGCTCAAGCACGGCGTGGCCCGCCGCATCGTGGCCTTCGCCCAGCCCTACCGGCGCGACATCATCGTCTTCCTGGCCACCGTGGTGCTGGCCGCCATCATCGGCGTGGCCACGCCGGTGCTCGCCGGTGACGTCATCAACGCGATCAACCGGGGCGGCAGCGAGGCCGGCCGACTCGTGGTCCAGCTGGCCCTGTTCATCGCCGGGCTGGCGGTCGCCGACGCGCTGCTGTCGCTGGCCCAGCGGTGGTATTCGGCCCGCATCGGCGAGGGCATCATCCTCGACCTGCGTACCCGGGTCTACGACCACGTGCAGCGGATGCCGCTGCAGTTCTTCACCCGCACCCAGACCGGTGCCCTGGTCAGCCGGCTCAACAACGACGTTCTGGGCGCCCAGCGGGCGTTCACCTCCACCCTGTCCGGTGTGGTCAGCAACGTCATCCAACTGGTCCTCACCGCCGCGGTGATGTTCACCCTCTCCTGGCAGATCACCGCGCTCTCGCTGGTGCTGCTGCCGATCTTCATCATCCCGGCGCGACGGGTCGGGCGGCGGCTGGCCGACATCACGCGCGAGGCGTACAACCTCGACGCCAAGATGAGCGCGACCATGACCGAGCGGTTCGGGGTGGCCGGCGCGCTGCTGGTGAAGCTGTTCGGCCAGCCCGAGATCGAGGCCCGCCGGTTCGCCGACCGGGCCGAGCGGGTGCGTGACATCGGCATCCAGTCCGCCATGTACTCCCGGACGTTCTTCGTGGCGATGCTGCTGGTCGCCTCGCTGGCGCAGGCGCTCACCTACGGCCTCGGCGGGTGGCTCGCCGTCACCGGCGGCGTCAGCGCGGGCACCGTGGTGACCCTCGCGCTGCTGCTCACGCGGCTGTACGGGCCGCTCACCGCGCTCTCCAACGTCCGGGTGGACGTGATGAGCGCGCTGGTCTCCTTCGACCGCGTCTTCGAGGTGCTCGACCTCGAACCCGGCATCGTCGAGAAGCCCGACGCGGTGCCGGTGCACCGCGGCAACGGTCGCGTCGACTTCCGCGACGTCCGCTTCCGCTACCCGAGCGCCGCCGAGATCTCCCTCGCGTCGCTGGAGGAGGTCGCCACCCTCGACCGGACCGTCAACGAGCCGGTGCTCAAGGGCGTCTCGTTCAGCGTCGAGCCGGGGCAGATGGTCGCCCTCGTCGGCCCGTCCGGCGCCGGCAAGTCGACGCTGTCCATGCTCATCTCCCGCATCTACGACGTCACCGACGGCCAGGTGCTCGTCGGCGGGACGGACGTGCGCGACGCCACGCTCGCCTCCCTGCGCGACGAGATCGGCGTCGTCACCCAGGATTCGCACCTGTTCCACGAGACGATCGCCGAGAACCTGCGGTACGCCAAGCCGGACGCCACCGACGACGAGATCTGGGCGGCGCTCGCCGGCGCCCAGGTCGCCGACCTCGTCCGGTCGCTGCCCGACGGGCTGGACACCACGGTGGGGGAGCGCGGCTACCGCTTCTCCGGCGGCGAGAAGCAGCGCATCGCCATCGCCCGCCTGCTGCTCAAGGCCCCGTCGATCGTGATCCTCGACGAGGCGACCGCACACCTGGACTCGGAGAGCGAGGCGGCCGTGCAGCGGGCGCTGTCGGTGGCGCTGGCCGGGCGTACCGCCCTGGTGATCGCGCACCGGCTCTCCACCGTCCGCGACGCCGACCAGATCCTCGTGCTCGACGGCGGGCGGATCGTCGAGCGGGGCCGCCACGACGAGCTGGTCGCGGTCGGCGGGCTCTACGCCGAGCTGTACCGCACCCAGTTCGCGGTCGCCGACTCGCCCCGGCCCTTCGTGGACGCGACCGGCTCCGAGCCGGTGGTCATGCCCCTGGGCACGTACGTCGCCGACGAGGCGATGCCACCCGCCGCCGCCAACTGACCCGTCAGGTGTCGATCGGGGGGTGCGGCGAGTCGATCGTGCGCACGCCCCGCGAGCGCAGCAACGCGTTGACCCGGTCGGTGATCTGCCGGTCGGGCTTGCGCAGCATCCAGATGCGACCCACGAGGACCGCGCTGTTGGGGCCGGGCACGTCCCACGGCCCGCCGTTGGGGTAGACAGCCAGGGCGACCTGACCGAAGCCCGGCCGGGTCAGGCCAGCTTCGCGGATCTCCTCCCATCGGTAGCGGCGAGTGACCCGGCCACGGCGCCGAATCCACAGTCCGGTCTCGTCGGCCAACAGGGCGTCGCCCCGCTGTCGCCAGGCCACCACCACAGTGGTGAGCAGAAGAGCGACCGGTACGAACGGGAAGGTGGGCGCCAGCCAGATGCCAGCGGCGACCAGCGCGGCGAGCGCACCGAGCGGGACGAGGACCGCGGGCCACAGCCGCGAGGCGAGCAGCTCCTCCAGCCCAGGCTTGCAGTCGTCGGCCATGTGGCGTTCGTCCCCAGTCCACGATGGAACGAACCTGTCGATCATGGTGGGGGGACCAGTGGAAGCGGCAGCCCAGGAGTGGGTTACTCGGCTACGAACACACCCACGCCCCCGAGCGTTGATCGACTCGGGTTCCTGGAATCGGGGGTGTCCCGGTCGCGTCGACAGCCCGACTTCCATGAAGTCGAGTCGATCAATGGCCGGGTGCGTCAGTCCGGGCGACGGTCCGGCAGGCCGGTCGCTTCGCGTAGCTCGGCGAACGCGGCCCCCAGCGTGACCGGCGTGAAGTGCGCGTTCAGGCCACTCGGGTTCGGCAGCACCCACAGCCGCGCCCCGGCCAGCGACTCCGGCTGCGGCCCGAAGGCGGCCTTCGGCCGCTGAAAGCCGATCCGGTACGCGGTCACCCCGACCACGGCCACCCAGCGCGGCCGGTACCGGGTCACCTTGTCGGTCAGGATCACGGCGCCGTCCAGCAGCTCCTCGGCGCTCAGCTCGTCGGCGCGGGCGCTGGCCCGAGCCGCCATGTTGCTGATGCCGAGCCCGAGGGCCGGCAACTCGCCCTGCTCGCTCGGGTGCAGCAGCCGGGGAGTGAACCCGCCCAGGTGCAGTGCCGGCCAGAACCGGTTGCCAGGCTGGGCGAAGTGCCAGCCGGTGGCGGCCGACCAGAGGCCCGGGTTGATCCCGACGAAGAGCACCGACAGCTCGGGCGCGAGCACGTCGGGGATGGTCCGGTCGGTGGCGGCGGCCAGGTCCGCCTTGCTCGGCCGTGGATGCGCGGCACCCGCACGACCTCCCAGCGCGGGCGGCACATCCCCGCCTCGGCCGCCCCCGCCGGGCGTCGAAGCGCCGGCTCGCCCGCCGGGTGCGGGAGCGCCGCTTCGCCCGCCGGGTGCGGGAGCGCCGCTTCGCCCGCCGGGTGTCGAAGCGACGGCCCGGCCGCCGGGTGTCGGAGCGCCGGGTGTCACAGGCCGCGCAGCGCGCCGCCGTCGACCGGCACGGTGAGGCCGGTCAGGTAACTGGCGGCGGGGGAGAGCACGAACGCGGCCACCCGGCCGAACTCGGCCGGGTCGCCGAGGCGTCGCAACGGGATGCTCGCCTCCGCCTCGGCGCGGGCGCGCTCCGGGTCACCGGTGGCGGCGAACAGCTCCCGGTTGCGGTCGGTCAGGATCCGGCCGGGCAGCAGGCCCACCACCCGTACGCCACGCGGGCCGTAGTCGTCGGCGATGTCCTTGGCGACGCCGACCAGGCCGGGCCGCAGGCCGTTGGAGATGCCCAGGCCGGGCACCGGGCCGCGGGCCGAGGTGGAGAGCACCAGCCCGATCGCGCCCCCGTCGGGCAGCGCGGCGGCGACGGTGCGCGCCGCGCGGACGGTGCCCAGAAAGACGGTCTCGAAGGAGTGCCGCCACTGCTCGTCGGTGATCGACGCCGCATTACCGGCGGGTGGGCCACCGACCGAGATGAGCGCGCCGTCGATCCGGCCGAAGTGTTTCCGGGCCGCCGCGACGAGCCGCTCCGGGGTCTGCGGGTCGGCCAGGTCGGCGGTGACGCCGACCGCCCGGTCCGGGCCACCCAGCGCATCGGCGGCGGCGTCGACGGCGTCGGCGTCGCGGGCCGAGAGCACCACCCGCGCGCCGTCGGCGACCAGGCACTGCGCCGTCGCGTAGCCCAGGCCGCGGGAGGCGCCGGTGAGCACGTACACCCGGTCGGTCAGTCCGAGATCCATGTCGCCGATCCTGCCGCATCCGGCTCGGGCCCGCCAACGTGGGCGGGCGGACGCGCGGCGGGGCGCACCAGGCGTACCCGACCGGCGATCTGCACCGCGACGGCCCCGCCGGCGCGGGCCACGGCCGGCAGCCGGCGCGGACGCGGCGCCCGACGCCCGTCGTAGCGCAGGCCCGCCTCGCGGACGGCCAGCTCCTCGGCGCCGGCCGGCGGCAGCGCGTCGCGGTCGCGCAGCGCCCGGGCCAGGTCCCAGCCGTCGCGCAGGGACCCGGCGGTGGGGCGCTCGGCGGCCCAGTCGGCGAAGGTCGCCGGCCAGGCCGTGCCGAGGCCGGCGGCGAGCAGCGGCCAGTGCCGGGCGACCTCACCGGCCCGTTTGCGTCGCAGCGCCGCCCGGGTGGCGGCCAGCGGCCCGGCCGCGAAGCCCGCCGGCGGCGGACCTCCGGCGACCAGCGTCGCCACCAGCTCCGCCTGCCGTGCGGCGAGCCCGGCGCGGGGGTCGGTGCCCGTCACGTCACGGCCGGGAAGCCGGCGGCGGTGGCCAGGGCGTCCAGCTCGGCGCGCAGCTCGGCGGCCGGTGGATAACCGCCGTCGCGTTCCAGCAGGAGCGCCGGTGGCCGCTGCCGGGCGCAGAGCGCGCGGACCAGCTCCAGCACCTCCGGCGGCACCGGATCGGTGTGCGTGTCGTGGTAGAACCCGCCGTGCTCGGCCCCGCCGGCCACGTGCACGTAACCGATCCGGTCCAACGGCAGCCGGTCGAGCAGCGCGAGCGGGTCGCTGCCCCGGTTGCGGGCGTTGGCATGCACGTTGGCGATGTCCAGCAGCAGCAGCGCGCCGGTGCGGTCGAGGATCTCGGTGAGGAAGTCCGCCTCGTCCAGCTCGTCGTCGGGCCAGTCGAACAGGGCGGCGATCGGCTCCAGCGCGATCGGCACGGGCAGCTCGGCCTGCGCCCGGGCCACGTTGGCGCAGACCGCGTCGACCGCCTCCCGGCTGCGCGGCAGCGGCAGCAGATGCCCGGCCTCCAGCCCGCCGGCCCGCACGAACGCGATGTGCTCGCTGACGAGCGGGGCGTCCATCCGCTGCGCGACGGCGGCCAGGTGGGCGACGCGGGTCGGGTCGACCGGCTCGGCGCCGCCGAGGGAGAGCCGCACCCCGTGCGGTACGACGGTCACGCCGCGCTCGGGCAGCTGCGCCAGCCCCGGCGGCAGCGGCCCGGTCGCCGGCACCGACTCGGCCACCACCTCGACGAAGCGCAACCCGGGCAGCTCGGCCACGAAACCGGCGATCTCGGGACGCCAGCCGATGCCGACGCCGTACGGGGCGGTCATCCGCCGCACCCACCGCCGCCGCATCCGCCGCCACCGCCGCCACCGCCACCGCAGGAGCTGCCGCCGCCACACGAGCTGCCGGCGGTGCCCGATGACCCGGTGCTGGTGCCCGAGGACCAGCCGCTGCTGGCGATGGCCTGCCGCTGGATCTCGGCCTGCTCGGCGAAGCCCGGGTCGATCGCCCAGAGGGACGCGGTGCCGTACAGCGCCACGCCCATCGCCGCGCCGGCCGCGCCGTAGGTTGCGTACGCGGGGGACGAGGCGGGGGCCAGGTGGGTGTGCCGCTTTCGCAGGTCGCGCAGCGCGGCGCGACCGGCCCGGCTGGTCTGCGGCACCCGCCAGAGCAGCAGCACCGCCACCAGCACCCCGACCAGGGTGAGCAGCAGGTAGCCCACGGGCCGCCCGTTGGCCAGGCCGGCGAACAGCCGTACGACGCCGAGCACCAGCAGCGCGGCGAGGAGCCGTGCCCACCGCCGTGCGGTGGCCCGTCGCGTCGGGCTCACGAGCAGGCCACGCTCTTCGAGGCCGGTGCGGAGCTGGTCGAGCGCGGCGACCACCCGTTCGTTCTGGCCCAGGTCCCGGACGCGGGAGTGCTGGTGGGCCGCCCAGTGGATGGCGTTGTCCAACGGGGTGAGCCCCGTCGGCGCCGCCCCGACGGTGGTCAGCCGGCGGTCCGGCCGTACGCCGATCGCCCCGCTGCCGCGGAGCCCGCCGAGCGCGGCGTGCACGGCGAGTGCGGGCCCACCGTTGAGGTACGCGACCTGTTGCGGGCCGAGCGGGTCGGCGGCGGCCTGCCCGCCTTCGGTGGCGAGGCGTACCCGGTGCAGCACCGCGAGGGCGACCACGACGGCGACCGCCACGAGGTAGAGCCGGAGGAAGGTCGGGCCGGGGATGCCCCAGGTGTCGCCCGACGCGGCGTGGACGATCATCGACTGCTCCTGTCGCCGGAGGGATCGGCGGCCCCATTGTGGAGCACGACCGCCACGGTCCCCGTCCCGGTGCGCGGCCGGCGTTCAGCGGCGGCGGACGGCCTCCTCGACCAGGCGACGGTGCGGCCGGCGCTCAGCGGCGGCGGACCGCCTCCTCGACCAGGTCGAGCACCGGGCCCAGGTCGCCGGCCGGTCGGCCCATCGCCAGGTGCAGCACCAGGCCGTCGTAGGCCAGCTCCAGGAACTGGGCCAGCACGTCGATCGGTACGTCCTCGCGCAGCACCCCGGCGTCGCGTTGGCGGGCCAGCCGGTCGCGGGTCGCCTCGGCGATCGCGGCGGACCGTTCGGCCCAGCGCTTGGCGAACGCCGGGTCGGTGCGCAGCCGGCGGGAGACCTCCAGTTGACTGCCCAGCCAGCCGGTGGTGTCGGGGGAGACCGCGCGGGCCAGCAGATCGCGCATCACCTGCACCAGACCGTTGCGGGCCACCGTCTCGACCATGGCGGCGGCGTCATCCTCCGCGACGGCGAGGAAGAGCGAGTCCTTGTCCCGGAAGTGGTGGAAGATGGCGCCCCGGGACAGCCCGGTGGCCTCCTCGAGGCGGCGGACGGTCGCCCCCTCGTAGCCGAGCCGCGCGAAACACGCCCGCGCGGCGGCGAGGATCTCCTGCCGGCGCGCGTCGAGCTGGTCCTGGCTTACTCTGGGCACACGTCGATCGTCGCAGGTCACCCCCGGCCTATGCAAACCGTACGTACGGCTTGGTGCGGTGCCGTTTACCATCCTCCGGTGACCCCGCCTCACCCCACGCCCACCGCGGCGCTGACCGTCGCCACCGTCCAGGCCGCCCCCGTACCCGGTGATGTCGCCGGCAACGCGACGGCCGTCGCCGAGTTGGTCCGTCAGGCCGCCGGACAGGGCGCCCGGGTGGTCGTCCTCCCCGAGCTGTACCTGTGCGCGTACCACCCGCCGACCCTCGCCGCCGACCCGGTCGGCACCGACGTCGTGGCCGACCCGGCCGGGGTGGTCGCCGACGGTCGGCTCGACCCGTTGCGCGCCGCGGCGCGGACGGCCGGGATCACCGTGGTGGTCGGGGCGGCGGCGCGGCACCCGGACGGTCGGCGCACCATCGCCGCCCTTGTGGTCGACCGCGCCGGCGCGATCCGGGTCGGGTACGACAAGCAGCAGCTGTGGGGCGACGAGCGCGAGCTGTTCAGCCCCGGCGGTCGGGGCGCCACGCTGCTGGTCGACGACTGGCGGCTCGGGTTGGGCATCTGCTACGACGGCTGCTTCCCCGAGCACGGCCGGGCCGCCGCGCTCGACGGCGCGCACGCCTACCTGTGCCCCAGCGGCTACCTGGCCGGCTCCGAGCACCGCCGGGACCTGTACTACGCCGCGCGGGCCCTGGACAACACGATGTTCGTGGTCTTCGCCAACGCGGTCGGCGGCGGCGACCCGTGGCGGTTCAACGGCGGCGCGGCGATCTACGACCCGCAGGGACGTACGCTCGCCCGGGGCGCTGACGAGGGCACGGCGGTGCTGGTGGCGACCCTCGATCCGGCCGCGCTCACGGCCACCCGGTCGGCCCATTCGATGCTCGCCGATCTGCTGCCGAGCCAGGGCGGCCCACGGGTGTCGCTGACCGGTTGAGCCCACCGTCAGGTCGACACCCGCGGGATCTGTTGGCGGACACGTCGGTCCCGTAGGGTGCCCGAGTGCCACTGCTCCTGCTGGACCTGGACAACACCCTGCTGGATCGGGCCGGGCCGTTCCGCCGCTGGGGTGAGCGCTTCCTGGACGGTATCGGCGCGCCCCCCACCGACATCGACTGGCTGCTCTCGATCGACGCGGACGGGTTGACCGACCGCTGGGACCTGGCCGACGCGATCCGGGACCGCTACGAGCTGCGGATCCCCTCGATCGACCTGGTGGAGGAGCTGCACGACGGGGTGGTGGCGCAGACCCGCCTCGATCCGCTGACCGCCTGCGCGCTGCGGATCGCCGACGACGCGGGCTGGGTGCCGGTGGTGGTCTGCAACGGCACCGTACGCGTCGAGGACGCCAAGATCCGCCGTACCGGCCTGGACCGGTACGTCGCCGACTGGGTGATCTCCGAGGAGGCCGGGGTCAGCAAGCCCAACCCGCGGATCTTCGCGCTCGCCGCGCAGCGGGTCCGGATGCCGCTGCGCGGCGCCTGGGTGGTCGGCGACAGCCCGGAGGCGGACATCGGCGGCGCTGCCGCCGTCGGGTTGCCCAGCGTCTGGCTGCACCGGGGACGGACCTGGTCGGACGTCCGGTTCGCGCCGAGCCGCACGGTGGACGGGCTGATCGCCGCGGTCGCCACGGTGCTCGCGAGCTGACGCGGTTCGCCGCCGCCGGACGCGGCGCGCACCGGCCGGGCGGCGGCAGCGGTAATTCGATTGACCGGCCGTCGGGGCGACGGCAGCATGGGCGGCGCATCGTGCACCCGGGCGTACGCCCGGTCGAGGAGAGGGGGTTGGTCATGGCCGTCTTCGCAGGTCGCTTCCAGCTGCCTAACTCAGCCTCGACCAAGGGAACCTCACCACAGTGCGCGATCATGACCTGCCGGCGCTGGAG
Source organism: Micromonospora sp. NPDC049580 (assembly GCF_040675595.1). Classification (NCBI taxonomy): domain Bacteria; kingdom Bacillati; phylum Actinomycetota; class Actinomycetes; order Micromonosporales; family Micromonosporaceae; genus Micromonospora; species Micromonospora sp. NPDC049580. The sequence goes on along the minus strand of NZ_JBFAPG010000023.1, from coordinate 13,015 downwards.
CGCCGCAGCCGCGGCAAGAGCCGCTTCGACGACGACGAACCGCAGTTTCTGAAGCGCGGGCGGCCCACCGAGCCGCTCGCCGACCCCGACGGCGATCCTGACCCGGCCACCGGCGAACGCTGGTCGTCGTGGGACGACGCCGTGCACGGCCCTGCGCCGCATCCGCAGTGGCTGGTCACCGAGCTGGCCGCCAAGGACACCGAACTGGGTGTGTTGAAGACCGGTAAGGAGGCGGACGTCCACCTGGTCCGCCGGGCGGTACCGGACACGGACCGCTCCTGCCTGCTGGCGGTCAAGCGATACCGGGACGCCGAGCACCGGCTGTTCCACCGCGACGCCGGCTACCTGGAGGGGCGCCGGGTGCGGCGGTCCCGGGAGAACCGGGCGATGGCCGGCCGGACGGCCTTCGGCCGGCAGATGATCGCCGGGCAGTGGGCGGCGGCCGAGTTCGCCGCGCTGGCCCGGCTCTGGGAGATCGGCGCCGGGCACGACCGGATCGCCGTGCCGTACCCCGTGCAGTTGCGGGGCACCGAACTGATGTTGGAGTTCGTCGGCGACGCCGAGTCGGGGCTGGCCGCGCCCCGACTGGCCCAGCTGCGGCCCGGCCCGGCCGAGCTGCGCGACCTGTGGGGTCAGCTGGTCGAGGCGCTGCGCGTGCTGGCCCGGGCCGGCTACGCCCACGGCGACCTGTCGCCGTACAACCTGCTCGTGCACTCCGGGCGGCTGGTCGTGATCGATCTGCCGCAGGTGGTCGACGTGGTGGCGAACCCGCAGGGGCCCGAGTTCCTGGCCCGCGACGTGCGGGTGGTCAGCGCCTGGTTCGTGGCCCGGGGGCTGGGCGCCGAGCAGGTCGACCCCGGTGCTCTGACGGGGGAGCTGCTGCGGGAGGCGGGCATCCGCTGACCGGAGCGGGGGGGGGGGGCCCCGCCGGCCCCCCCCCCCCCCGCCCGTACCCGTCACTGCAGGTAGCGCTCGACCTCGGGCTTGGGGCGTTCGCCCTGGGAGTCCGGGTCGCCGTGGGTGGTTCGGGCGGCCCGACGGCGGCGTAGCAGGTCCCAGCACTGGTCGAGGGACTCCTCCAGGGCGCGCAGCCGCTCGCTGGCCTCGCCCTCGGTGCCCGACTCGTGGGCCTGGGCGTCCGCGCGCAGCCGGTGTTCCTCGTCGACCAGCTCGGAGATCCGGTTCAGGATGGTCTTGTCGTCCATGCCACAGAGCCTGGCACAGGGTGCCCGACATCGCCCGGATTCGCAGGTACCGGTGCGTCCTGGCGCGTCCGCGCCGCCCGCCCTCTGGGATCGCCCGGGTGCGACCCGGCGGGCGGGCCCGCTGGCCGAGCAGCCCACGGACCCGCCGTCCCGTGGGCTCGCCGGCGGCTGCGACCTCAACGTGCACGGGTGCGACCTGCATCGGTGCCGCATCCTGACTATCCACTCAGGACTCAGGCCGGCCATCGCCATCGATGTCCGTTGGGCGTGTCGGTGGAATCTCACCGGTCACAGGTCTAGAGGTGCCCCCGAATTGGTGAGATGCTTCCGTCGCCCAGAAGGTGAAAGTTCCACAGTCCCGACCGGCCGAAGTGGACAACCCAGGCCGGCGGAACGACGAGGAGACGTTGCATGTCCCAGGTGTCCGATGCCGGCCCCACCCCCGTCAGCACCGAACCCCGGATGATCCCGCTCCGTCGCGCCCTGCCCGCGCTGGTCCGCGACCCGCTCGGCGCGCTGGTCGGCTTCGCGGACGCCGCTGGCGGCGAGGTCGTCCGGCTGAACCTCGGCTCGTTCCGCCCCTACCTCGTCAGTCACCCGGAGCACCTGCAACGCGTGCTGAGGGACAACGTTGCCAACTACACCCGCGACGGCGACGGACTGCTGTGGCGGCCGGTCCGCCGGATCGTCGGCGACGCCATCCTGGTCGCCGAGGGCGAGATCTGGGAGTCCAGCCGCGGCGCGCTGCAACCGCTGTTCACCGCGAAGCGGGCCGAGACGCTCGTCGACCGGATGGCCGAGGCGATCAACGAGGCCGTCGACGAGTGGCTGGAGCCCGCCCGCGACGGCCGCCCGATCGACGGCGGCGCCGAGCTGACCCGGATCGTGCTGCGGACCACCATGCGGGTGCTCTTCGCCGACCGCATCTCCGTGCCGGACGCGCTGCGGATCAGCGCCGCGCTGGACACCGTCACCACCGCGATGCTCCCGCGCCTGCTGGTGCCCTTCGTGCCGTACGCGGTGCCGATGCCCGGCGACCGACGCTTCTCCGAGGCCGTGCGGACCATCGACGAGGTGGTGCTGCCGATCATCCGGGAGGCCCGGGCCCGGCCCACCGACGGCGACGACATCATCTCCACCCTCTGCCGGCCGCGCGCCGACGGCAGCGAACCCGACGAGTACGCGATCCGCGGCGACGTGGTGGCGATGTTCTCCACCGCCACCGAGACCACCATCGCCCTGCTCTCCTGGCTGTGGCCGGTGCTGGCCTCCCGGCCCGACGTGGCCGAGCGGATGACCGACGAGATCGAGCAGGTGGTCGGCGCGGAACGGGTCGGCCGCGAGCACCTGCCGCAGTTGCGCTACGGCCGCATGGTGCTCGACGAGATGCTGCGGCTCTACCCGGCCGGCTGGATGATCCCCCGGACCGCGGTCGGCGACGACGTGCTGGGCGGTGTGCGGATCAAGGCCGGTGGCACGGTGCTGGTCAGCCCGTACGTCACCCAGCGGATGTCGACGTTCTGGAACGACCCGACGCTGTTCGACCCGGAGCGCTTCGCGCCGGAGAAGCCCCGGCGGCGCTACCGCTACTCCTACTTCCCGTTCGGCGGCGGCCCGCACCAGTGCCTCGGGCAGTACCTGTTCCTGCTGGAGGCGCAGCTCATCGTCAGCACCGTGCTGAGTCGCTACCGCTTCCGACTGCGCGAGCCCGTCGGCCTGACACCCCGGCTCGGCGCCTCGCTGCAACCCAAGCAGCGGGCCGAGCTGATCGTCACTCCGGTCGAGCGGCCGGTCGTGTCATGACCGGGGTCCCGTGGCCGGTGCAGGCCGGGCCCGACGCGGTCGCCGAGCAGGGCCGGGTGTGCGCGCTCGCCGTCCGTGGCGTCCGCGACCTGCAGGGCGTCACCGCCGCCCACCCGGAACTCTTCGACGCCGCGCCGTTCGACGCCGCGCTGCTCAGCTCGGTGGCCACCGCGATCGCGTTCACCGCGCCCTGGCACACCGCCGCCGAACTGCGGATCACCACCCGTACCCTGCTCTGGGTCTTCGCCGCCGACTGGCAGGTCGACTACCTCGCCCGGTCCGCCGACGACGTCCGGGCGATCGTGACCGACTGCCTGGCGGTCGCCGACGGCGCCGCGCCCCCGCCGGGCCGGCACCTGGCGCGGCTGCTGGCCGACCTGCGCGACGAGTTGGCGAGCGTCCCGGCGTTCACGCGGCTGCGCCCGATCTGGCGCGACGAGCTGGCGCGGATGCTCGCCGCCGTGTCGCGTGAGTGGGACTGGAAGAACCTGCCGACCGACCCGACCACCGGGCGGCGCCTGCCGGACCTGGACCGCTATCTGGACAACGCCGACAACCTCGCCTGCTCCTTCGTCAACGTCACGCACTGGATCGCCACCGGCGACGAGCGGACCCTCGCCCAGTTGACCGACCTGCTGGACGCCGGACGTGGCGTGCAGCGGGTGCTGCGGTTGGTCAACGACCTCGCCACGCACGGGCGGGACGCCGAGTGGGGTGATCTGAACGCCCTGCTGCTGGTCGACGACCCGGCGCGGGTGCACGCCCGGCTCGCCGAGCTGACCACCCGGTCCCGCGGCGACCTGGCCGCCCTCGCCGAACGCTGCCCCCGCCAGGCGGACTACCTGCACCGGCAGATCTCCTTCACGGGTGGCTTCTACCAGCTGTCGGACTTCTGGGGGGCACGCGGTGAGTGAGGGCTCCCCGCGCGTACTGGCCGAGCCGGCCACCGACGCCGCGCGCGAGCTGATCGCCGGCCTCGCGCTGCGGCCGTGGGGGCAGGTCGCCGCCTCGGTGTACGAGAGCGGCCGGCTCGTCGCCGGTGCGGCCTGGCTGCCGGGACACCGCCAGCGGATCGGGTTCCTGCTGCGCGAGCAGCGCCCGGACGGCGCGTGGGGCCCGCCCGAGGGGTACGCCCTGGTGCCCACGCTCAGCGCCACCGACGCTCTGCTCGCCGCGCTGGCCGACGGCGGGTGGTCCGGGCCGGACCTGCTCGCCCCGGTGGCGCGCGGGCTCGACGCGCTCACCGGCCGGCTGCTCGCCACGCACGCGCGGGCGTTGCCGGACACCCCGGCGCTGGACCTCATCGTCCCCGCGCTGGTCGAGTCGATCAACGACCGGCTGACCCGGCTGGACCGGGCGACCGCCGACCGGCTGCCCCACCCGCCGCTGACCCTGCCACCGGGGCTCGGCCCCGACCGGTTGCGCGCGGTACGGGCCGCGGTGGCCGCCGGGGCGGCGCTGCCGACCAAGCTGGCCCACTTCTACGAGGTGCTGGACGCGACACCGGCCGACGCCGGGCCGACGCTCACCGCCGTCGGCGCCTCACCCGCTGCGACCGCCGCCTGGCTGACCGCCGCCGGCCCGGACGCCGGCCCCGCCGCGCACGCCTTCCTGCGGGAGTTGATCCGCGAGGGCGACGGGCCGGTGCCCTGCCCGGCCCCGATCACCGTCTTCGAGCGGGCCTGGGTGCTCGGCGGGCTGCGCCGCGCCGGTGTCGCGGTCAACCCGCCGGCGACCGTGCTGCGCACCCTGGCCGCCGCCACCGCCGCCGAGGGCGTCGCCACCGGCGAGGGCCTGCCGACCGACGCCGACACCACCTCGGTCACGCTGGACGCGCTGGCCCGGCTCGGCCATCCCGCCGACCCGGCCAGCCTGTGGGCGTACGAGACGGCAGACGGTTTCTGCACCTGGCCGGGGAGCGAGGACGGCTTCTCGGTCACCACCAACGCGCACGTGCTGGACGCGTTCGGCCAGCACGTGGCCGCGCACCCCGGCGCGGACACGCGCTACCACCGGGCGATCGAGCGGCTCAGCATCATGCTGCCGGCACACCAGCTCGCCGACGGCCCCTGGCAGGACCGGTGGCACGCCTCGCCGTACTACGCCACGGCCTGCTGCGTGCTGGCCCTGGCGGAGTTCGGTCGCGGCGGCGTGGCGGCCGAGGCGGTGGACCGGGCGGCCCGTTGGGTGCTGGACAGCCAACGCGCCGACGGCTCGTGGGGGCGGTGGGGCGGAACGGCCGAGGAGACCGCGTACGCCCTGCAGGTGCTGCTGGCCGCACCGACCGGAGCGCCCCGGGTCGACGACGCGGTGGCGCGCGGCCACGCCTACCTGCACCGGCCGTCCGGTCGGGTCGACCCTCCACTGTGGTACGGCAAGGAGCTGTACTGTCCTACCGCGATCGTTCGCGCGGCGGTGCTGGCCGCCTGCCGGCTGGCCTCCGTCCATCTGGCGGATGCCGACCGTTCGGTGGTGGATTGTGGTTACGCGACAACAAAAACAACAACTTGAGGGGTTGTGTGGACACTGCTAGCGTACGCAGAGCCTCAGCCCCGTTCGCCCCGCCGTGGCGGGACGTCGTCTGCCATGATCACCCGTTGATGAGCTGAGTCAACCCCGGCCTGGGACGGTTCAATGCGTTCTCGCGGTACGAGTATCCGCACCAAGGTTGTCGCCCTGCTGCTCTCCCTGGTCGCGCTCTGGATGTTCGCGGCATGGGTGACCCTGCGGGACGGTTTCAACCTGCTCGGTGTCCAGCTGCTCAACAGCAGGGTCTACACGCCCAGTGAGCCGTTGCTGCAGGAGCTCCAGTTGGAGCGGCGGCTGACCCAGGCGTACCTGAGCAACCCCGACGCCGAGCAGCGCGCGACGCTGGAGGCCGAGCAGGGCAAGGCCGCGCGGTTGGCCGAGGACTTCGCCGCCTCGGTCCGCAACTGGCAGGTCGACGTGGCCGGCAGCTCGGCGCTCGACGCCCAGCTGGACGCCACGATCGCGCAGGTCGACGGGCTGAAGCAGACCCGCGCCGACGTGCTCGCCCGCAAGGTGGACCGGATCTCCGCCGCCGACGCCTACACCGACGCGATCGAATCGATCTTTCGGATCTACGACGTCACGGGCAGCCTGGACGACAAGGAGATCGCCGCCGACGCGGCGGCCCTGATCCAGCTCAACCGGATGAAGGAGCTGATCTCCCAGGAGGACGCGCTGCTCAGCGGCCTCTTCGGCAACGGCCGGATCAGCGGCCCGGAGTACGCCCGCTACGTCAGCCTGGTCGGCGCCGAGCGGTTCCTCGGCGAGGAGACCCGGGCCCGGCTCGCCGACGCCGACCAGCGCCGCTACCGGCAGCTCGTCGAGGGCGAGGCGTTCACCCGGCTACGCGCCGTACAGGACAGCATCATCCGCGAGGGCCGGCCGGCCACCCAACTGCCGGTCAGCGCCGAGCAGTGGCGCGGCACCGTCGAGCCGGCGCTGGCCGAGGTGAACGACGCCGTAACCGACGGCGGCGAGGGCATCGTCGGCCGGGCCACCGGCGTGGCCGTGATGGTCGTCGTCCGGCTGGTGCTCGCCACCGGCCTGGGCCTGCTCGCCGTCATCGCCTCGGTCGTCGTCTCCATCACCACGGCCCGGACCCTCCTGCGCCAGCTCGAACGGCTGCGGCAGGCCGCCTGGCAGCTCGCCGACGAGCGGCTGCCCCGGGTGGTCGAGCGGCTCGGTCGCGGCGAGGAGGTCGACGTCGCCACCGAGGCGCCCCCGCTGGAGTTCGGCACCGACGAGATCGGCCAGGTCGGCAAGGCGTTCAACGCCGTCCAGGAGACCGCCCTGAGCACCGCCGTCGAGCAGGCCGAGCTGCGCCGCAACGTCCGCGAGGTGTTCCTCAGTCTGGCCCGGCGTACGCAGGCGCTGGTGCACCGCCAGCTCACCCTGCTCGACGCGATGGAGCGGCGTGAACACGACGCGGAGGAGTTGGAGGACCTGTTCCGGGTCGACCACCTGGCCACCCGGATGCGGCGTAACGCGGAGAACCTGATCGTGCTGTCCGGCTCCACCCCGGGCCGGGCCTGGCGGCGCAACGTCCCCATGGTGGACGTGGTGCGCGGCGCGGTCGCCGAGGTGGAGGACTACACCCGGGTCAACGTGCTGCCGCTCGGGCCCGTCTCGCTCGCCGGCCGGGCGGTCGGCGACATCATCCACCTGCTCGCCGAACTGATCGAGAACGGCCTGTCGTTCTCACCGCCGCACACCACCGTCGAGGTCCGTGGCCAGCTCGTGGCCAACGGGTTCGCCATCGAGATCGAGGACCGCGGCCTCGGCATGAGCGAGGAGGACCTGGCCGCGGCGAACCACCGCATCGTCGACCAGTCCGAGCTGAACCTCGCCAACGCCGCCCGGCTCGGCCTCTACGTGGTGAGCCGGCTGACCGAGCGGCACGGCGTGCGGGTCCGGCTCAAGGAGTCGGCGTACGGCGGCACCACCGCCGTCGTACTCATCCCGCTGGACTTGGTCACCTCGAACGGGACCGCCCCGGAGACCTCCGGCGCGTTGCCGGTCGGGCCGACGGCCATCGCGCTGCCTTCGGGGCCGGCCGCCGGCGGTCCCGCCGACGGCGGCCGTTCCGCCAGCCTCTCGTCGGTCGCGGTGGCCGCCGCGGCGACGGACACGAGCGGTCCGGGCGCGGCGCAGCCGGTGACCCCCGGCGCCCCGGTGCCGGCCGAGAGCAGCACCCCGACCGAGCAGCAGGTGGACGGAACCGACACCGACGTCGTACTCCCCACCCGGCAGCGCACGACCCTGGGCGCCTCGGCGGCGGAGCTGCCCACCCGGGCCCGGCGTGGCCTGGGCCAGCCGGCCCTGGAGGGCCCGACGGTGCCCACCGGCCTGCCCGCGGTGGACCGGGGCGGCCCGAGCGGCGGCGAGGGCGAGCCGGGCGGCGAGGGCGGGCCGGGCGGCGAGGGCGGGCCGATTCCGGCGCGGGCCGAGACAGACCGGACCGGCTCGGGCCTGCCGGTCCGCGTTCGCCAGGCGAACATCGTTCCCGAGCTGCGCGACGACCCGGCGGCGGCAACCGAGTCCGACGAGGAGGACGTGGCACGGCCGCCGGAGCAGGTACGCCGGATGATGAGCTCGTATCAGACCGGCACCCGGCGCGGTCGGACCGACGCGGCGCGACTGCTCGGTGGCGCGTCCGACGCCTCGTCGAGCGGCACGTCCGAGCCGACCGACGAGGAACCACAAGCCACCTGACCGAGCGCCGGTGCTGCGGGTTCCCGCGCGGTGTGACGGTCAAGCCCAAGACGAATACGGCGCAACTGCCGGGCGAGAAGAGGACGACGAAGTGGCCCAGAAGACGGCTTCGAGTGCCGACCTGACGTGGTTGCTGGATGATCTGGTGGGCCGGGTGAAGCAGGCCGAGCATGCGGTCGCGCTCTCCACCGACGGGCTGTTGATGGCTTCCTCACAGGGGTTGAGCCGCGACGACGGCGAGCACCTCGCGGCGATGGCGGCCGGCATCCAGAGCCTGGCCCGGGGTGCCGGCAAGCGCTTCGGCGGTGGGCAGGTGCAGCAGACCATCATCGAGATGCAGTCGTCGTTCCTGTTCGTCACAGCCGCCGGCCGCAACGCCTGCCTGGCTGTTCTCGCCAGCGAGGACGCCGACGTCGGTCTCATCGCGTACGAGATGGCGATGCTCGTCACCCGGGTCGGCAAGTACGTGGCCTCCCCGTCGCGGAGCGCCGAACAGTCGGCTGGCGAGAGGTAACGGCCATGACGGTGCAGGGGGAGTCCGCAGAGCATCAGTGGGTGGATGACCATGCGGGCCCGGTGGTGCGCCCGTACGCGGTGACACGCGGGCGTGCCCGTCCGGTCACCGGCACGTTCGACCTGATCTCCCTGGTCACCGCGACCCGTGCCGACGTGACGCCGGAGGTGGGTCTCGGTCCCGAGCACCTGGCGATCGTCGGCCTGTGCCAGCGAATACAGTCCGTCGCCGAGATCGCCGCCCACCTCGACCTGCCGGTGGGGACCATCCGGGTGCTCCTCGGCGATCTGGCGGCCCGCAACCTCGTGCAGGTACGCGAACCGCAGACCACGGCCGGTCTTCCCGACAACAGCATCTTCGAGGCGGTAATCAATGGACTACGGGCACTCTGACCGGCCGGCGGGAGCGACGCCACTGCCCACCGCGATCAAGATCCTGGTCGCCGGTGGTTTCGGCGTGGGCAAGACCACCATGGTCGGCGCGGTGAGCGAGACCCGGCCGTTGCGCACCGAGGAGGTGCTGACCGAGACCGGCGTCGGCATCGACGACCTGTCCGGGGTGGAGGGTAAGACCACCACCACCGTGGCGATGGACTTCGGTCGGATCACCATCAGCGACGACCTGGTGCTCTACCTGTTCGGCACACCGGGGCAGGACCGGTTCTGGTTCGTCTGGGACGAGCTGGCGCTGGGCGCGATCGGCGCGGTGGTGCTTGCCGACACGCGGCGGCTGGCCGACTGCTTCCCGTCGATCGACTACTTCGAGGGCCGGGGCACCCCGTTCGTGGTGGCGGTGAACTGCTTCGAGGGCGCCCGCCAGTACCGGCTCGACGAGGTGCAGACCGCGCTGAACCTGGACCCGGGCGTGCCGGTGCTGCTCTGCGACGCCCGTCAGCGCGAGTCCAGCAAGGAGGTGCTCGTGACCCTCATGGAGCACGCCATGAAGACCCGCGAGGCTCGCCGGCGCGCCGCCAGCGGGGACTGACCGACGGTCGGGGCAATTTTCCGGGCACCCGTGTCCGGATCGGCCCCGGCCGTTCGTCATGCTGGCGACACCCGGAAAACCCGAGGGAGCGCCAGATGAAGTTCATGATGTTCGTTTGCAGCGACACCGCACCGGACACCGACCCGACCGAGCTGCCCGACATCCACACGTGGGTGGCCGACAACGACACCCGCGGCCGTCGCCTCACCGGCAACGTGCTGGCGCCGACCACGGCGGCCACCACCGTCCGGGTCCGCGACGGCGAACTGCTCGTCTCCGAGGGGCCGTTCGCCGAGACCACGGAGGTCATCGTGGGCTTCGACCTGCTCGACTGCGCCGACCTCGACGAGGCCATCGAGGTGGCGCGTACCCACCCGATGGCGCGGGAGGGGCGGCTGGAACTGCGCCCGTTCGGTGCCCTGTCGGACTGATCGAATGGCTCGCACCGACACCACGACCGGTGCGCCCGACGACGTCGGCGCGGCCGCGGCGGCGCAGGCCGTCGCGGCCGCTGGCGTCGACGCGTACCCCCGGATCGTCGCGACCCTGATCCGGGTGTCCGGCGACTGGGCGTTGGCCGAGGACTGCGCGCAGGAGGCCCTGGCCGTCGCGCTGGAGCGCTGGCCCGGCGACGGCGTGCCGGCGAACCCCGGCGCCTGGCTGCTGACCGTCGCCCGCAACCGCGCGCTCGACGTGCTGCGCCGGACCGCCGTCGAGCGCCGCAAGCTGCACGAACTGGCGGTCCTCGCGCCGGACGACGCGTGGCCCGAGACCCCGGCGGGGGAGGACGTGGTGGACGACCGGCTGCGGCTCATCTTCACCTGCTGCCATCCCGCGCTCGCGATCGAGGCTCGGGTGGCGTTGACCCTGCGGACCGTCTGCGGGGTGCCGACCGCCGACATCGCCCGGCTCCTGCTGGTCAGTGAGTCGACGATGACCCGCCGGCTGACCCGCGCCCGGACCCGCATCGCGCAGGCCGGCATCCCGTACCGGGTGCCGAGCGGGCCGGCGCTGGCCGAGCGGCTGCCGGGGGTGCTCGCCGTGCTGTACCTGCTGTTCACCCGGGGCTACGTCGTCGACGGCGAGCCGGCCTTCGCCGACGAGGCGGTCCGGCTGGCCCGGCTGCTCGACCGGTTGATGCCGGAGCAGTCCGAGGTGGCCGCGCTGCTGGCGCTGCTGCTGTTCCAGCACTCCCGCCGGGACGCCCGTCGCGACGCCGCAGGCAACCTGCTCACCCTTGAGCGGCAGGATCGCGCGCGGTGGGACCGCGCGGCCATCGCCGAGGGCCAGGCCGCCCTTGCTCGGGTACGCCACGACGGGCCGTACGCGTGGCAGGCCCGGATCGCCGCCTGCCACGCCACCGCGCCGTCCGCGGAGGCCACCGACTGGTTGACGATCGCGCGGGCCTACGACGCGCTGGCCGACATCCGGCCCTCACCGGTGATCGCGCTCAACCGCGCGGTCGCGCACGGCTACGCGTACGGGCCGTACGCCGGATTGGGCCTGCTCGACGCGGCGCAGGCCGGGGGAGGGCTGGACGGTAACCCGCTCGCCGTGGCGGTGCGGGCCGATCTGGTCGCCCGGCAGGGTGACCGGCTGCGGGCCGCCGCGCTGTTCCGGGAGGCCGCCGGGATGGCCGGCTCGGCCGCCGAGCGCCGTGCTCTGCTCGACCGGGCGGACGACCTCGCGAGGTAGCCGGATCCTCCGGGTCAGCCGCGCTTGGCCAGCACCAGGAAGCGGGTCCAGGCCGCCGGGTCGAAGGCGAGCGTCGGACCGGCCGGGTCCTTGGAGTCGCGTACGCCGATGACGCCCGCGAGGTTGTCGGCCACCTCGACGCAGTCGCCGCCGTTGTTGCCACTCTTGCTGCTCTTGCGCCACCGAGCGCCGGTCAGGTCCATGATGCTGCCGCTTCTCTGATGAGGTTAAGGGACTGCGCACGAGACAGGGCTGCATCGCGGATGCGCTCCCACCGTCGGTCCAGCGTAGCAACGTCGGCCGCCTTGTCGATGAGCTGCGCTTGCGCCTGACTGTCGACGTGGGCGACCCGCGCCCCGTCCGGCATCTCGGCCACGGTGAACGGCCCACCGAGGCCCGGATACATGCCGACGTCGGCGGGCACGACGAACAGCGACACGTTCGGCAGAGCGGCCAGTTCGGCCAGCCGCTCGCACTGCTCACGCATCATGGCCCGATCGCCGTCGATGGTGCGCCGGAGGATTCCCTCGTCCAGGACCGCGACGATGAGCGGCGGGCGTTCCCGGCGCAGGATGGCCTGCCGGCTCAGCCGCGCCTCGGCGAGATTGTCGGCTTCGGCCGGTGTCAGCGCCTCGCCGACCAGCGTCGCCAGCGCGTACGCCTTCGTCTGAAGCAGGCCCGGTATCCACGCGAGCTGAAACGACCGCAGCGACAGCGCCTCGCGCTCGATCTCGGCCCAGGGTCGGAACCAGGCCGGCGTTCGACGCTTCAGCGCGTCCGGCCACAGCTCCTCGACGTTCCGACCGAGCAGCTCGGCGACCCGGGCACGATGACGAGTCTGGGGAATTCGATCCCTGCTCGCCCACTTTGCCGCCGTCTTCGGATCGACACCAATCTGAGCAGCGAGACTGTCCGCTGTGTAGCCCTTTTCGACCATGGCCGCCTGTACGGCTCGATTCATCTCCGCACTCTCCAGAACGTTCCAGACGTCGGAGGTAAATACTTCTACGCGGTGTAATTGTTTGGCAACCCTCGGCAGGGTGCTGTGTAGACAGCATCGACGAGGGAGCGCAGGATGCCCGAGGAAAAGCCGCGAGAGCACGCGAAGCCGACCGTCGGTCCGTTGCCGTCCCGGCCGAAGCAGCCGCGCAAGAGCGCGCCCCGCCCCATCGAGCGGCTCATTCCTCCGCACCGTGGTTCCGGTCGCGCCGCCAACGTCGTACCCGAATCACGCTGGCGACCCCGGTGCGGCCCGCCGGTCGGGCACACCGCCGACGGTCCCCTCTGGATGTGCGACGCCTGCGGGCGGGACTGGCCCTGCCCGGCGCTGCGAGCGACCCCGACGGACGCTGCTCGCCGCGCGACCCTTATCCCCGAGTTCTCCCGGATCACCTGGCGGGCGATCCGGGACCTGCGCGGCCAGCCGGGCGGCCCCGATCCGGTGGCCATCGTTCGCCGTTTCCTCTGGTTCCTGCCCCTCACCGACGAAGAGGCCCGCGCGGTCGCGCTGCGACTGCGCTGAGCGGGACCTGGTCCGGATCCTTCGCTGGCCGTACCACGTTCTTGCCCTTTG
>NZ_JBFAPG010000022.1:0-27247 GCF_040675595.1 Micromonospora sp. NPDC049580 | reverse complement strand
GAAGTCGCCGCTGGCGGCCCAGCGCGGCCCGGCCCAGCGGCGCAGGATCTCCCCGACGGCCGCCCCGCCGTCCTTGGTGAGCACGTGCTCGTAGCCGGACCGCCGCCAGGGCCTCCAGGTGGTCGCCGAGCGGGGCCGGCGGCAGAGCCGCCACCGGGGTCACCGTCAACCGGCCGTGCGCCGCGCGGAGCAGCGCGAGCGCCCCGGCCACGCCCGCGGCCAGCGCGGCGAGCAGCAGGACCCCGACCAGCGCGCCCCAGCCCGCCGCGAGCGTGGTCACGTCGGTGCGACCCCGGATCAGGCTGAACCCGACCAGCGCCACCAGCAGGCCACCCAGCCCGTTGCGCCAGGCCACCGCCGCCGCGCGGACGCGCTCCAGCTCGCCGCGCAGCAGGCCGGCCAGCTGCTGCGCGCGGTGCAGGTCGGCGACGGTCGCGGGCGGCCCCGGGCGAAGCCGGATCACGCCTCGACCTCCAGCCACAGCGTCCAGTACGCCCCACAGCCGCGCATCCCGGCGGGACGCCCCGGGTGCTCGGCCTCGCACTCGCACAGCAGCGTCCGGTAACCGGGATCCGGGGCCCCGGCGTCCTTGCGGTACACCTCGTCGACGAGCGTCGTGGTGCTCGGGTGGCCGCACCGGGGGCACCGCCCACTGAGCACCACCGCGAACTCGAATTCCTGCGGCCGGAAGCCCGCCGCGGCCTGCGTGGCGTACGCCTCGTCGGTCACCTCGGCGTACGACAGTGGGCTCGACACCGGCTCGTCGTCGCGCATCCCGACCTCCCACCACCGACACCCGGACCGTCCACCGTAGTCGGTGTCGGCACCCGCGCCGACCGACGTGCCGGGTCGCCGCCGGCCGGGGATTCCGGCAGGCGGGGCGGCGGACTGCCGCCCGGCCACGCCACCACCGACCGTGGCCGTGGCACCGTCGACCCGTGGACTGACCGGGGGCAGTTGCGCGGAGCGACCGGTACCGCCGTCGTCGGCGTGCGACGCTGGGCGCGTGCCGGTGACGCCGGCTCGGGCGGCCGGGCCGGTGCGTGCCGGCGCGACGGCGGAGGGAGCACCATGGCGGGAGTGCCGCAGGTCGACTTCGCGCTCGACACGTACGAGTGCATCGTGATCTATGCCGGCGCGGCCGGACGGGCCCTGCCCCCGGAGACCGTGCAGCGGTTGCAGGCCGAGCACACCGAGCACATGCAGGCGTTGCAGCGCAGCGGAATCATCCTGGTCGCGGGCTCGGTGGACGGCCCGGCCCGTACGCCGGAGCCGCCGATCGGCTTCGGGCTGGCCCGCACCGGCAGCGTCGACGACGTGCGCAGCGTGCTGGAGGCCGACCCCGCGGTGCAGGCCGGCCTCTACCGGGTGGACGTGTTGACCTTCCTCTGCCCGGCCGGCTCGTTGGAGTTTCCGCTGGTCAAGGCCCAGAGCTGACGGTCGGTCCAGCGACAGGTGTCGTGATGGTGACGGCGTTGCGGCGTCCGCCGGTGCTACGGTCGCGCGCACCGAGGATCGCGGTCGGGGCGCACCCGGCGTCATCGGCCGGGCCCGGTCGAGGAGACGCCATGAGCTCCGCCGCCACCCCCGATGTCGCGTCCGCCGCCGCGCGGCTGCGTGCCCTGCTCGGTGACCGCCTCCACGAGCCGGGCGAACCCGGGTTCGACACCGCCACCCGCCTGTGGAACGCCGCCGTCGACCGTACGCCCGCCCTGGTCGCCCACTGCCTGGACGCCGACGAGGTGGCCGCGGCGATCCGTGTCGCCGCCCGGTGTCACCTGCCGGTGTCGGTCCGCTCCGGCGGGCACGACTGGGCCGGCCGGGCATTGCGCGACGGTGGCCTGGTTCTCGACCTGACCGGCCTGCGTACCGTCCGGGTCGATCCGGACCGGGGCACGGTGACGGTGGCCGGCGGTGCCAGCGCCGCCGACCTGCTCGCCGCCGCCGCCCCGTACGACCTGGTGGTGCCCACGGGTGTGGTCCGCGACGTGGGCATGGCCGGGCTGACCCTGGCCGGCGGGTACGGCCCGCTCTGCGGGCGGTTCGGCCTGGCCCTGGACAATCTGCTCGGCGCGGAGGTCGTCCTCGCCGACGGCCGTCGGGTCATCGCCGACCCGCGCCACGACGCGGAGTTGTACTGGGCGCTGCGCGGCGGCGGTGGCAACGTCGGCGTGGTCACCGAGCTGCGGTACCGGGCGCACCGGCTGCCCGCCGTGCTCGCTGGCATGATCATGTTCGCGCTGGCCGAGGCGCCGGCCGTGCTGCGCGGCTACGCGGCGCTGCTCGCCGACGCCCCGGACGAGCTGACCGTCATGGCCGGGTTCCTGCCCGGCCCGGCCGGCGAACCGGTGGTCTTCATGTGCCCCTTCTACAGCGGCCCGGACCTGGACGCCGGCCGCCCGTGGCTGGACCGGCTGCGCGCGCTGGGCACCCCGCTGGTCGACCAGGTCGACCCGCTGCCGTACGCGGACGCGTTGCGGATGTTCGACGGCGGGATGGTCGACGGAAACCACTACCTGCTGCGTACCCGCTGGCTGCCACCGCTCGCCGGCGGCGCGGTGGACGTGCTGGTCGACGCCGCCCGGCAGGTCACCTCGCCATTCTCCGCGCTGGCCCTGCACCACTTCCACGGCGCGGCCACCCGGGTCCGGCTCGGCGACACGGCGTTCGGTCTGCGCGCCGAGCACCTGCTGACCGAGATCATCGCGGTGTGGGCACCCGGCGGCCAGGCCGCACCGCACCTCGCGTGGGCCGAGCAGACGTCGGCGGCGCTCGCCCCGCTCGCCCTGCCCGGGGGCTATCCGAACCTGCTCGCCCCGACCGAGACCGAACGGGTCCGGCTGGCGTACGGCGCGAACTGGGCGCGTCTGCGCCGGGCCAAGCGGCACTACGACCCTCGTGACCTGCTCACCGCCGTGCCCACGCTGCCCCCGTCGGAGCACCCGGAGTGAGCGTGCGCCGGGAGCGCCCCGACACCTCCCGCCGCGACAGGCGTACGATTCCCGGCGCGCGGTCGCCGTTGCCCGTCGCCACAACGTTCCCGGTGCGGTTCCGCCCGCCGGTCCGACGCGCACCGCGCGTTGTTGGACACCTGTTCCGCTGCCTGCAAGGGGTCGGCCCCGAGTCCGACCTGAAGGAGAGACTAGCCTGATGGGCGTGACACGCCGCGCGAAGATCGTCTGCACTCTTGGTCCCGCCACCTCGTCCCCGGAGCGCATCCGGGGCCTCGTCGAGGCCGGTATGAACGTGGCGAGGCTCAACTTCAGCCACGGCAGCCACGCCGACCACGAGGCGGTCTACCGACTGGTCCGGGAGGCGTCCGAGGCGTCCGGCAAGCCGGTAGCCGTCCTCGCCGACCTGCAGGGGCCGAAGATCCGGCTGGGCCGGTTCGCCGACGGTCCGCACGAGTGGCGCACCGGCGACTCCGTCGTGATCACCGGTGACGACATCCTCGGCAGCAAGGAGCGGGTCTCCTGCACCTACCGCAAGCTGCCGCAGGAGGTGAAGCCCGGTGACCGCCTGCTGATCGACGACGGTCGGGTCGCCGTGGAGGTCACCGACGTCACCGGCAACGACATCCGCTGCCTGGTCACCGAGGGCGGCCCGGTCTCCAACAACAAGGGCGTGTCGCTGCCCAACGTGGCGGTCAGCGTGCCCGCCATGTCGGACAAGGACGCCGAGGACCTGCGCTTCTCCCTGGGGCTCGGCGTCGACCTGGTCGCGCTGTCCTTCGTGCGCTCGGCCGAGGACATCAAGCTCGTCCACAACATCATGGCCGAGGAGGGCGTGTTCCGGCCGGTGCTGGCCAAGGTCGAGAAGCCGGAGGCCGTGGATCACCTGGAGGCCATCGTGCTGGCCTTCGACGGCGTCATGGTCGCCCGGGGCGACCTGGGCGTGGAGATGCCGCTGGACGAGGTTCCGCTGGTGCAGAAGCGGGCCGTGCAGCTCTGCCGGGAGAACGCCAAGCCGGTCATCGTGGCCACCCAGATGCTCGACTCCATGATCGAGAATTCCCGCCCCACCCGGGCGGAGGCCTCCGACGTGGCCAACGCGGTGCTCGACGGCGCGGACGCGGTGATGCTCTCCGGCGAGACCAGCGTCGGCAAGTACCCGGTGCTGACCGTCAGCACCATGGCCAAGATCGTGACGACCACCGAGGCCGGTTCGATCGGCGTGCCGCGGTTGCAGCACGACCCGCGCACCCACGGCGGCGCGCTCACCGTCGCCGCCTCGTCGATCGCCCGGGCCATCAACGCCAAGGCGCTTGTCGCCTTCTCGCAGACCGGCGACACCGTCCGGCGGCTCTCCCGCCTGCACTGCGACCTGCCGCTGCTCGCGTTCACCCCGGTCCCCGAGGTGCGTGACCAGCTCGCCCTGACCTGGGGCGTGGAGACCTTCCTCATGCCGTTCGTGCAGCACACCGACGACATGTTCCGCCAGGTCGACCAGGCGCTGCTCGGCCTCGACCGGGCCAACCCGGGCGACTACGTGGTGATCGTGGCGGGCAGCCCGCCCGGCACCCCCGGCTCGACCAACACTCTGCGCGTCCACCAGCTCGGCTCGCTTGTCGACGCGGCGTCGGCGCGGGCGCTGCAGTGAGCGACGATCGGGTCGCGGTCGGCCAGGCAGCGGTGGACCAGCTGCTGGAAGTGCTGGACCTCGACCCGACCGGGGAGATGACCTTCCGGGGGATGAGCCCCCCGGTCGGCCCACAACGGGTGTACGGCGGCCAGGTTGCCGGTCAGGCGCTGGTCGCCGCCGGCCGCACGGTGGACCCGGAGCGGTTCGTGCACTCGCTGCACGGCTACTTCGTCCGCCCCGGCGACCCGGTCGAGCCGATCGAGTACCAGGTGGAGAACATCCGCGACGGCCGGTCCTTCTCGGTACGCCGGGCGGTAGCCCTCCAGCACGACAAGCCGATCTTCTTCATGTCGGCGTCGTTCCAGCGGGCCGAGGAGGGGTTGGACCACCAGGCCCCCGCGCCGCTGGACGTGCCTGCCCCGCAGGACGTGCCGACGATGTCCGACCGGCTCTCCCGCTACCCCGAACGACTGGGCATCTGGGGGCAGATCCCGCGCCCGATCGACGTGCGTTACGTGGGGGAGCCCGGCTGGGTCCGCCCCGGCGACCGGCCGGCCGACCCGCACCAGCGGGTCTGGATGCGCATCGACGGCAAGCTGCCCGACGACCCGCTGCTGCACGCGTGCGCGCTCACGTACGCCTCGGACCTCACCCTGCTCGACTCGGTGCTCTCCGTGCACGGTGAGGTGTGGGGGCCGGGCGGTGTGGTCGGCGCGAGCCTGGACCACGCGCTGTGGTTCCACCGGCCGTTCCGCGCCGACGAGTGGTTCCTCTACGACTGCTGGAGCCCGTCGGCGTCCGGCGCGCGAGGGCTGGCCACCGGCCGGATGTTCACGACGGACGGCCGGCAGATCGCCAGCGCCGTGCAGGAGGGTCTGCTGCGCCGCGTCGGCGCCTGATCCGTCGGCCCTGGGCCGTCGGCCCCCCTCGGGCCGGCGGCCCGGTCACGCCGCGTGGATGGCCTCGCCGGCGATTTCGATCTGCACGGTCTTCCCGACCAGAACGCCGCCGCTCTCCAGCGCCACATTCCAGAGCAGGCCGTAGTCCTCCCGGTTGATCTCGGCGGTCGCGCTGAATCCGAAGATGTTCTGCCCGTACGGGTCACGACGGGCGCCGCCGAAATTCACCTGAAGGTCCACTGCGCGAGTGATCCCCTTTACCGTCAACTCGCCGGTGAGCACAAATCGATTGGGCTCGGACTGCGGCGGGGGATTGTGACTTCTGCCTCGTCCGCCGAATCGGTTGTTGCGCAGGCGGGCCCAGTAGAAAATCGGGTCCTCGTTGCTCTGCCAGCTAATGCCCGTGCTTCGATATTCGAGCGTGGGATAACGCTCCACGTCGAGGAAGTCGGCGCTTTTCAGGTGGGTGTCCCGCTCGACGCTCCCGGTGGAGATGCTCGCCGCCGCGATGGTGGCGGTCACGCCGGAGCGCAGCGGATCCTCCGCCAGGAAGATCTCCGCGCTCGCCTCGGCGAACTCGCCGCGTACCGGGCTCACCATCATGTGGCGGGACAGGAAACCGATCCGCTTGTGCGCCTGATCGAGGCGATAGGTGCCGGCGATCGGGATGGTCATGCCATCCCAGGTGCGTGTGGCGACATCGGTCATCGTGTTGCCTTCCCCCCGGGTGGAACCGGGTGTTTATCAATGTCCTGCCGAGCCCCCGTAACCGGTCCGGCAGTAATACCGCCCGCCCAGCATAAGGACGCGCCGAATCAGCATTCCGGGCCCCACCGGGTAGTGGATCACGGCGTCCGACGTTATTGGCTAATCGTCGATGCGTGACCGATCGGCCGAGGGTCGCCGACCCGGCCGGATGACCTGCGGGCTAACCTTGCCGGCATGCGTCTCTCCGCCCGGGTCGACTACGCCCTCCGCGCGGCCGCCGAGCTCGCCGCGACGGCCAGTGGCCCCGGGCGGGGCCGGCCGGTCACCGCCGACCAGATCGCGCGTGCGCAGGAGATCCCGCCGAAGTTCCTGGAGAGCATCCTGCTGCAACTGCGTCGGGGCGGCATCGTGCACGCCCAGCGCGGCCCGGAGGGCGGCTACTGGTTGGCCCGCCCGGCCGAGGAGATCTCCCTCGCGGAGGTGATCCGGGTGATCGACGGGCCGCTCGCGCACGTCCGGGGGCAGCGCCCCGAACAGCTCGGCTACCACGGCCCGGCCCGTGCCCTGCAGGAGGTCTGGATCGCGCTGCGCGCCAGCGAGCGGGAGATCCTCGAACTGGTCAGCGTCGCCGACGTGGCCGCCGGCACGTTGCCGGCCCGCGTCACCGAGCTGGTCGCCGACCCGCGCGCCTGGATCTGAGTTGGCAGCGGGCACTCTGCCCGCCCGCGTCACCGAGCTGGTCGCCGGCGCGCGCGCCTGGATCTGAGTTGGCAGCCGGCGCGTTGCCGGCCCGCGTCACCGAGCTGGTCGCCGGCCCGCGCGCCTGGATCTGAGCGCCGGCCGATGCCCGGCCTGATACCCGCTGCGACGCCGCAGCGCGGCTTCCGCGAGATCTTGGACAGTTTCCGTCCGCGCCGAACGGAAACTGTCCAAGATCTTGCCGTGGTGCAGGAGCGTGCGCGGTCGCGACGCCTCGCGCGGGCGCGTCCGGGCGGTTGGTCTGCGGTAATGCGTCGCATTGCCGGGGTACGTCGTGTGGCGGTCCGGCCCGGCCGCGCCTCGCGGTGGCGTCCCATCCCCCGGTCGAGGGCTTGACCCGGGCTGCCCCGTGCCGCATTGTCGACCAAGTCGATAGGAGATACCGAAAAGTCAGGGGGCGCTCGTGCGCAAGCTGCTGGTCCTCGCTCTGGTCGGGCTCGTCGCGCAGTTGATCGATGGTTCGCTCGGTATGGCGTACGGGTTGACCTCGTCCACGTTGCTGCTGGTCGTCGGGGTCGCTCCCGCTGCCGCCTCGGCGTCGGTGCACCTGGCCGAGATCGGTACCACGCTCGCGGCCGGGGTCGCGCACTGGCGGTTCGGCAACGTCGACTGGCGGGTGGTGGCCCGCATCGCCCTGCCCGGCGCGATCGGCGCGTTCGCCGGGGCCACCCTGCTCAGCTCGATCTCCACCGAGTCAGCCGCGCCGTGGATGGCCGCCATCCTCTTCACCCTGGGCGCGTACCTGCTGCTGCGCTTCGCCCGACCGCTGCGTACCGGCCGGGTCGGCGGACGGCTGCGCGGACGCTTCCTCGGCCCCCTGGGCCTGGTCGCCGGCTTCGTCGACGCGACCGGCGGTGGCGGGTGGGGCCCGGTCGCCACCCCGGCGCTGCTGGTCTCCGGTCGGATGGAGCCCCGCAAGGTGATCGGCTCGGTCGACACCGCCGAGTTCGTCGTGGCCGGCGCCGCTAGCGTCGGTTTCCTGATCGGGCTGGGCACGGAGGGGTTCCTTCTCCCCACCGTCGTGGCCCTGCTGATCGGCGGGCTCATCGCCGCCCCGCTGGCCGCCTGGCTGGTGCGCATCGTGCCCGCCCAACTGCTGGGCGCGGCGGTCGGTGGCGTGATCGTGCTGACCAACGCCCGCACCCTGATCCGGTCCGCCGAGCTGGACGGCCCGCTCCGCCCCACCCTGTACGCCCTGCTGGCCGCCGCTTGGCTGACCGCGCTGGTCTTCGCCGTGCGGGCCCTGCGCCGCGCCCGCGCCACCATCGCCGCCGCCCCGACCGTCACTCCCGCCGCCCCGACCGTCACTCCCGCCGCCCCGGCCGTCGCTCCCGCCGTCCCGACCGTCGCTTCCGCCGCCGACGTGGTGCCGGCGGATCTGGCCACAACGGGTACGCCCAGCCCGCGCTGACCGGCGGGGCGCGGGTCAGTGGGTGGGGAGGTCGTCGGCCGCGCCGGCGAGCAACGTCCACGCCTCGTCGACGTGTGCCTCGGTGGTCTGCGGTGCGCCGACGGCCAGCCGCAGCGTGTAGCGGCCGGCCACGCGGGTGTGGGTCAGGTGTGCCCGCCCGGTGCCGTTGACCCGGGCCAGCAGCTCGGCGTTGGTGTCGTCGTCGGCGCGCAGCCGGAAGCAGACCAGCGAGAACGGGTGCGCCGCGGCCAGCTCGAACCGGTCGTCCGCGCGGACCCGGTCGGCGAACCGGGCGGCCAGCGCCACGCCGGAGCGGATGTGCGCCCGCAGCCCCTCGGCGCCGTACCAGCGCAGCACGAACCACAGCTTCAGGGCCCGGAAGCGGCGGCCCAGGGGCACCTGCCAGTCCCGGTAGTCGATCACCGCCCCGGATTCGGAGGCGGCGTTGCGCAGGAACTCCGGGAGCACGGTCAGCGCTTCGATCAGTTCGGCGCGGTCGGCCACCCAGAACGCGTCGCAGTCGAAGCCGGTGAGCAGCCACTTGTGCGGGTCGAAACAGTAGGAGTCCGCGTACTCCAGGCCGGCGTGCGACCAGCGCAGCTCGGGGCAGACGGCGGCGGCGCCCGCGTACGCCGCGTCCACGTGCAGCCAGATCCCGTACTCGGCGCAGATCGCCCCGATCTCGGGCAGCGGATCGACGGCGGTGGTGGAGGTGGTGCCGATGGTGGCGACCACGATGGCGGGTACGTCCCCGGCGGCCAGGTCCGCCTCGATCGCGGCCCGCAGCGCGTCGGGGCGCAGCGCCTGGGTGTCCGGGTCCACGTCGATCGGCCGGATCCCGTCGCCGCCCAACCCGGCGATCCGTGCGGCCTTCTCGATCGAGGAGTGCCCGTGCACGGAGGTGTACGCGCGATAGCGCCTGTCGATTCCGGTGACGCGCCAGCGACCCGCGCTGGCGCGGTGCAGCGCGGCGAGGGTGGCCACCAGGGTCGCCGAGGAGGCCGAGTCCTGGATGACGCCGCCACCGGCGCCGGTCGACCGGAAGCGTTGCGGCAGGTCGAGCAGCTGGGCCAGCCAGTCCATCATGACCGTCTCCAGCTCGGTGCAGGCCGGGCTGCTGGCCCACAGCATGCCCTGCACGCCGAGGCCCGAACTGACCAGGTCGCCGAGCAGACTCGGGCCGGAGGTGTTCGCGGGGAAGTAGCCGAAGAAGCTCGGGTGCTGCCAGTGGGTCAGCCCCGGTAGGACGATCGCGTCCAGATCGGCGAGGACCGCCTCGACCGGCTCGCCGCCGGTGGTGGGCGGCGCGCTCGGCAGGGCCTTGGCCACCGTCCCGGGTGGGTCGGCCGGGGCGACCGGCCGCTGGTGCAGCGTCGTCCAGTAGTCGGCGATCCAGTCGACGACGGCGTGGCCGGCGCGGCGGAACTCGTCCGGGTCCATGTGCGGGGCGCTCACCCGTACGAGTTGATCAGGCATCCCACCGCGGGGCAAGAGCACACGGTTCACGGTGGGGTGTGACATCCGTCGATATTGCGGAGCGGAAAGCGCTTGCCTTACGATGCGGCTGAGCCGGATCCGCGAGTTCCAGGGCGTTTCACCCCGACCAGATCGCCGTTCGTCGCCGCGGCGGCGGGCCGTTCACCGTGCTTCCCGGGCAGGGCAGGTGGACCACAGCGGTCATCACCGGATCCTCCGGAGGCAGTTCATGCACCCGTCCAGACAACGGCTGATCGTGCTGGCCGCGTCGACGGCCGCCGCCGTCGTGGCCGGCGCCGTCGGCACGGTCGTCGCCTCGGCCGCCGCCGTCGGCTGTCGCGTCGACTACCAGGTCACCAACCAGTGGCAGGGCGGCTTCGGCGCCAACGTCACCATCACCAACCTCGGCGAGGAGGTCAACGGCTGGGCCCTCACCTGGTCGTACGCCGCCGGCCAGCAGGTCACCCAGGCGTGGAACGCCACCGTCACCCAGTCCGGCGCCCAGGTGACCGCGCGCAACGTCGACTACAACGGCGCCCTCGCCACCAACGGCACCGCCTCGTTCGGGTTCAACGCCTCGTGGACGAGCAGCAACCCGGTGCCGGCCAGCTTCGCGCTCAACGGCGTCACCTGCACCGGGGCGCCGGCCACCGACGGCCCGACCACCCCGCCACCGACCACCCCACCGCCCACGACGCCACCGCCCACGACGCCGCCGCCGACCACTGCGCCGCCGACGACGCCGCCACCCACCACGCCTGGAGCCGGGGCGAAGCAGATGGAGAACCTGGACCGAGGGTTGATCAGCGTCCGCTCCGGCAGCGGCAACCTGGTGTCCTGGCGGCTGCTCGGCACCGAGACCTCCGGCGTGGCGTTCAACCTCTACCGGGGCTCGACCAGGGTCAACGCCACCCCGATCACCGGCGCCACCAGCTACCTCGACAGCGGCGCGGCGGCCGGGTCGGCGTACACCGTGCGGGCCGTGGTGGGCGGCGCCGAGCAGGCGGCGTCCGCGCCCGCCCTGCAGTTCGCCAACGGCTACCTGGACGTGCCGTTGCAGGTGCCGACCGGCGGGACCACCCCCAGCGGGGAGAGCTACACCTACAGCGCCAACGACGCCTCCGTCGGCGACCTCAACGGCGACGGCACCTACGAGATCGTGCTCAAGTGGGATCCGTCCAACGCCAAGGACAACTCCCAGTCCGGCTACACCGGCAACGTCTACGTCGACGCGTACACCCTGACCGGCACCCGGTTGTGGCGGATCGACCTGGGCCGCAACATCCGCGCCGGCGCCCACTACACCCAGTTCCAGGTGTACGACTACGACGGCGACGGCCACGCCGAGGTGGCCATGAAGACCGCCGACGGCACCCGCTCCGGCACCGGCCAGCTCATCGGCTCGTCGTCGGCGGACTACCGCAACTCCAGCGGCTACGTGCTCTCCGGCCCGGAGTACCTGACCATGTTCAACGGTCAGACCGGCGCGATCGCATCCACCGTGAACTACGACCCGCCGCGCGGCACCGTGTCGTCCTGGGGCGACTCGTACGGCAACCGGGTGGACCGGTTCCTCGCCGGCACCGCCTACCTGGACGGGCAGCGCCCGTCGCTGATCATGGCCCGGGGCTACTACACCCGGGCGGTCATCGCGGCGTGGGACTTCCGCAACGGCACGCTGACCAAGCGCTGGACGTTCGACTCGAACGCCTCCGGCAACGGCGCCGCCGCGGGTCAGGGCAACCACCAGATCTCCGTGGCCGACGTCGACGCCGACGGCCGCCAGGAGATCGTCTACGGCGCCGCCACGATCGACGACAACGGTCGGTTGCTCTACTCGACGGGCAACGGGCACGGCGACGCCCTGCACGTCGGGGACCTCGACCCGGGCCGCGCCGGCCTGGAGGTGTTCAAGGTCGACGAGGACGCGAGCAAGCCCAGCTCCTGGTTCGCGGACGCCCGTACCGGTCAGATCCTGTGGTCCACGCCGGCTTCCGGCGACAACGGCCGGGGTGTCTCCGCGGACATCTGGGCGGGCAGCCCCGGCGCGGAGTCGTGGTCGGCGGCCGTGTCCGGCCTGGCCAACACGCGCGGGCAGAACGTCGGGCGCAAGCCGTCGTCGACGAACTTCCTCGCCTGGTGGGACGGCGACCCGGTCCGCGAGCTGCTGGACGCCACGAAGATCGACAAGTACGGCACCAGCGGCGAGACCCGGCTGCTCACCGGCGACCAGGTGGCGTCCAACAACGGCACCAAGTCCACGCCGGCGCTCTCCGGCGACATCCTCGGCGACTGGCGCGAGGAGGTGATCTGGCGAACCACCGACAGCCGGGCGCTGCGCATCTACAGCACGCCCACTCCGACCAGCACCCGGATCCACACCCTGATGCACGATCCGCAGTACCGCGTGGCGATCGCGTGGCAGAACACCGCCTACAACCAGCCGCCACACCCGGGGTTCTTCATCGGCGACGGAATGGCCAGCCCACCCACCCCGAACATCTACCTACGCTGATCTGACCCTGGCGGTCCTGATCGGGTTCGCCTAGGGTGGCAGGCACCGGGCCGCAGCCGCGGAATCCGCACAGCTCCGGCCCGGTGCTCCACACCGCGGCATTCCCGACCCGTCCCGACCGGGAATGCCGTACCACCACCGGCACCAACATTAGGCACCGTCCGGGTCGCGGGGGTGACGCTGACGTGAAGATCGTGTTTCACGCGTCCCGGCGCAGACCCCCCGCCACCTGCTCGGCGATCAACTCGTACGACCGCACCCGGTCGGCGACGTCGTAGACCAGGGTGGTCAGCATCAGCTCGTCCGCGCCGGTGCGCTCCTGCAACTCGGTCAGCTGCCGGCGCACCGTCTCCGGCGAGCCCAGCGCCTGACCGTCGCGCCGCTGCAGCACGAACTCCCGCTCCATCTCGGTGTACGGGTACGCCGCCGCCTCGTCGGGCGTCGACAGCGGCTCCGGTCGACCGGAGCGCAGCTTCAGAAACGACAGCGCGCTCGGCCCAGCCAGCCACTCGGCCCGCTCGTCGGTCTCGGCGCAGACCGCGTTGACGGCCACCATCGCGTACGGCTTGTCCAGCCACTGCGACGGCCGGAAGTTCTGCCGGTACAGCGCCAGCGCCGGCAGCGTGTTCGCCGAGCTGAAGTGGTGCGCGAAGGAGAACGGCAGACCCAGCAGGCCGGCCAGCTGGGCGCTGAAGCCGCTGGAGCCGAGCAGCCAGACGGCCGGCTGCTCACCCCGACCCGGGGTGGCGATGATCTGCCCCGGCTTCTCTCCGCTGAAGTAGTTCATCAGGTCCGCCAGCTCACGCGGGAAACCCTCCGCCGACAGGCCCTCCATGGTGCGCCGCAACGCCAGCGCGGTCACCTGGTCGGTGCCCGGGGCCCGCCCGATGCCCAGGTCGATCCGACCGGGGTGCAGCGCCTCCAGGGTGCCGAACTGCTCGGCCACCACCAGCGGCGCGTGGTTGGGCAGCATCACCCCGCCCGAGCCGAGGCGGATCGTCGACGTGTTCGCCGCCAGGTGCGCCAGCAGGACCGCCGGCGCGGAGCTGGCGATCGCCGGCATGTTGTGGTGCTCGGCCACCCAGAACCGGTGGTAGCCCAGCTCCTCGGTGCGTCGGGCCAGCTCGGTGGTGGCCTGCAGGGCCGCTCCGGCGGTGGTCCCGCGAGCGACCGGGGCAAGATCAAGAACAGACAACGGTACGGTGATCACACGCAGTGCCAACTCCCTGGCCTGCCCATTCATTCCGGCTGCTGCTCACCCCACCCCGCGGGCCTGCTCGAAGATCAGGCTGGTCTGCGTGTGCTGCACCACCGGATCGACCGCGAGATGATCCAGCACGAAGTCCCGCAGCGCGTCACCCGACGCCGCCCGCACGTGCAGCACGTAATCCTCCGCGCCGGCCACGTGGAACACCGACACCACCCCGGGCAGGCGCACCGACCGGGCCCGGAACGCGTCCACCGCCGCCCGCTCGTGCGCGGTCAACCGCACCGACACCAACGCCTGCAACGGCAGACCCAGCGCGGCCGGATCCACCTCCGCGTGGAAACCCCGGATCGCCCCGCGCTCGCGCAACGCCCGCGTCCGTGTCAGGCACGTCGACGGCGCCACTCCCACCCGCTCGGCGAGCGCGTTGTTCGGCAACCGGCCGTCCGCCGCCAACTCGGCGAGGATCGCGCGGTCCACCTCGTCCAGGGCCGGATACGGCCGCACTTCGTTCGGCTCAGGGGGCATCCGAGCATCCTCCACCGAATATCCCGACGAAGCCAGCCCTCATCTCAGAATTATTCACCAAACCATTGCCCTCTCGGCACCGGATGTTCGACGCTACCGCCATGACGACGGTGGACACCCGGGCCGTACACGCCGGCCGCGACGACCTGCGCACGCTCGGCGTGCACGTGCCACCGATCGACCTCTCCACCACCAACCCACTGCCCTCGGTCGACGACGGCGGCAACGCCTACGAACAACTCGCCACCGGCGGCACCCTCCCCGCCGACGGCAGCGCCGTCTACCAGCGGCTCTGGAACCCCACCGTCGCCCGCTTCGAGACGGCCCTCGCCGAACTGGAGGGCACCGCCCAGGCCGTCGCCTTCGCCAGCGGCATGGCCGCCCTCACCGCCACCCTGCTCGCCGCCACCCGCGACGGCCACCGCCACATCGTCGCCGTCCGACCCCTCTACGGCGGCACCGACCACGTCCTCGCCACCGGCCTGCTCGGCACCACCGTCACCTGGGCCCACCCCGACCAGGTCGCCGCCGCCATCCGCCCCGACACCGCGCTGGTCGTCATCGAGACGCCCGCCAACCCCACCCTCGACCTCGTCGACATCGCCGCCCTCGCCACCGCCGCCGGCGACGTACCCCTGCTCGTCGACAACACCGTCGCCACCCCCGTGCTCCAGCAACCCGCCCGGCACGGCGCCACCCTCGTCCTGCACAGCGCCACCAAGAGCATCGGCGGGCACGGCGACGTCCTCGCCGGCGTCGTCGCCTGCGACGCCGACTGGGCCGTCCGACTGCGCCAGGTCCGCGCCGTCACCGGCGCGATCCTGCACCCCCTCGGCGGCTACCTCCTGCACCGCGGCCTGCAGACCCTGCCGCTGCGGGTCCGCGCCCAACAGGCCACCGCCGAGAAACTCGCCGGCTGGCTCGCCGACCACCAGGGGATACACCGGGTGCACCACCCCTCGGTGTACGACCCGGCGGCGCTGGTCGGACGCCAGATGGCCGGACCCGGCAGCCTGCTCGCCTTCGAGGTACGCGGCGGCGCGCCCGCCGCCGCCACCGTCGCCGCCGCCTGCCGGCTGATCACCCACGCCGTGTCCCTCGGCGGCGTGGACACCCTCATCCAGCACCCCGCGTCGCTCACCCACCGGCCCGTCGAGGGCGACGCGAAGCCCGACGGCGCGCTGCTGCGCCTCTCCGTCGGCCTGGAGGACCCCGACGACCTGCGCGCCGACCTCGCCCAGGCGCTCGACACGATCGCCTGATCAGCGCAGCTCGCGGTTGCCCAGCACCCGGGTCGGTGCGCCCTCCCGCGCCACCCGCAGCATCGCCCGACCGATCCCGTCCGTGGTGGTGACCTGGTTGGGGAAGAGGCGCCGCAACAGCGGGAACAGCGGACGGGTGACCGCGTACCCCAACCGGTACCACCGCGTCTTCGACACCGCCCCGTGCGTCGGCTGGATGAAACCCGGTCGCGCCGCGTACCCGTTGGGCAGCAGATCGATGATCGCGTTCTCGGCACGGCCCTTGACCCGCGCCCACATCACCCGACCCTGTTCGGTCGAGTCGGTGCCGACGCCCGAGACGTAGACGAACGTGACCCGCGGGCTCACCTCGGCCAGCAACCGGGCCGCGGCGAGGGGATAGTCGTAGCTGATCCGGGTGTACGCCGCCTCGTCCAGACCCAGCGACGAGACGCCCAGGCAGTAGAAGCAGGCGTCGACGCCGGTCAGCTCCGCGCGTACCGTCTCCAGGTCACCCACGTCGGGGACCGTCAGCTCCCGCAGCTTCGGATCCTGCCGACCGGTCGGCCTCCGGCCGACGGTGAGCACCTCCCGCACGTCCTCGGCGAGCAGACACTCCCGCAGCACGCCCTGGCCGACCATCCCGGTCGCACCGAAAATGACCACCCGCATCAGAACCCGCCCTCTGTCGTCGACCCCCGCCCAGGCTCCCACGCACGCGATGCCGCTGCCCCATCCACCGGTCGATCATGAAGTTATCGCCTTCGATGTCGGCGTGTCGGCGCAATAACCTCATGATCACCAGGGTTGGGCGGCCTGGCGGGGTCAGGACTTGGGGCCGACGTGCCGGTCGAGCGCGGCTACCGCGTCGCGCCGCGCCACCGACAGCGAGTTGCGACGGTTCATCCGCCAGGCGATGCCGAGCAGGTCGAGGCCCCACTGGCAGAGCCCCATGATGTCCGTCGACTCGTTGACAAACATGTAGCGCGGGAGACGTACGCCCTGCCGCGCATGGTCACCCGGTTGGCGATGCGGCAGCCGTCGGAGTGGAACAGCCCTCTCAGGAAGTCGCCGGGGTGCTGCTCCATGATCGGCCTTTGCCAGTCGGCGAGGACGATCGGTCGCTCGTGCTTCTTGCCGGGACCGTGCTGCGGGAGCAGGCAGGGCCAGTGGAGGCCGTAACTCTGCACGCCCACGCAACCCTGCTTCTGGACCCGTTGCACCTTCGAGGCCAACACGGCTCGCATGGCCACATCGCACGCCTCGATCAGCCCAGGCCAGGCATTGGAACAGTAGATGCGCAACACCGGAACACGCGCCGCCGTCACCAGGTGGCCGTCGCCCAGGTAGAGACCGAGCAGGTAGGCGTAGGCCGCGGGGTCTGTCGGACTATCGACACCTTCACGGCAGCGGAAACACCGGAGCTGGGTGCCCTGGAACTTCGCTTCCGGCCGGTCGTTGCACCAGTGCCAGACCGTGCGATATGGCAGACCGACAGCCCGAGCGGTGTCGGCGACAGTGCCGCCCGCGAGGAAGAACTGGCGTGCACGAGCACGGATCTCAGGTGGATGCACGGGACCATGCTCGAACATCCGTACGACATTAATTTGTGCCCTCGGTGGGATTCGAACCCACACTGTATGGAGTTTGAGACCATTGCCTGCTGCCAGTTGGGCTACGAGGGCGCTTCCCTGATTCAGCCCTGACAGGATACCCACTACGCTGAGGGCGGTGACACCCGGCTGGGCGGGTGTCGGGTTCGAACTGGTGGGGGTAGGGCTGGTGGCTGAGATGCCGACGGATGCCGAGCGCAGGCGCGTACTGATCGCCGAGGACGAGGCGCTGATCCGGCTGGACCTCGCCGAGATGCTTGTCGAAGAGGGCTACGAGGTGGTGGGGGAGGCCGGCGACGGCGAGACCGCCGTGCGCCTCGCCGAGGAGCTGAAGCCCGACCTCGTCATCCTCGACATCAAGATGCCGATCATGGATGGGCTGGCCGCTGCCGAGCGGATCGCCGGCGCCCGGATCGCCCCGGTGATCATCCTGACCGCGTTCAGCCAGCGGGACCTGGTGGAGCGGGCGCGGGCGGCGGGCGCGATGGCGTACCTGGTGAAGCCCTTCCAGAAGAGTGACCTGGTCCCGGCGGTGGAGATCGCGCTGTCGCGCTACTCGGAGGTCGCGGCCCTGGAGGCGGAGGTCGCGAGCCTGACCGACCGCCTGGAGATCCGCAAGACGGTCGAGCGCGCCAAGGGCGCGCTGATGACGACGTACGGGATGACCGAGCCGCAGGCGTTCAAGTGGATCCAGCGCACGGCGATGGACCACCGGATGACCATGAAGGAGGTCGCCGAGCGGATCCTCGCGGAGACCGCCGGCGGCGAGGTGGCGCAGCAGCCGACCGTCTGAGTGGGT
The DNA here is from genome assembly GCF_040675595.1 of Micromonospora sp. NPDC049580. Lineage (NCBI taxonomy): Bacteria > Bacillati > Actinomycetota > Actinomycetes > Micromonosporales > Micromonosporaceae > Micromonospora > Micromonospora sp. NPDC049580. The sequence goes on along the minus strand of NZ_JBFAPG010000022.1, from coordinate 9,510 downwards.
CTGCCCTGCTCGGGGTCACCGCGCGCGGCGGGTGCTGGTTAGCATCGACGGGTGTCCGTCCGACGGGTGATCGCGGTGTCCGGCCTCTTCGCGCTGCTGCTCGCCGGCTGTGACGGGCCGGCCGTGCCGACCGGTGAGCGGCTGTCCGCTGGTGCCGCGCCCGCGCTGCGGCCGGCGTGGCAGGCGTTGACGCTGCCGGCGCCGCCGGGTGGCGCGGGCCGCCTGTTGGTACGCGACGTGGCGGCGTGCGCGGGCCGGTGGTTCCTGGTCGGCGGCGTCGCGGACGCCGCTGGCGGCACGCGCCCGGCGGTCTGGACCAGCGTGGACGGTACGGCGTGGACGGTCCTGCCGGTGCGGGCGGATTCGTTCTACGGCAAGCAGAACGTGCTGTCGTCGGTGGCGTGCCGCGACGGCCGGGCGGCGGTGATCGGCGCGAAGGTCGGCGGGGCACATGGCTATCCGCGGGTGAGCACCTGGCGGCAGGTGGCCGACGGCGCGCTGGTCGAGGTGCAGGCGTCCTTCGAGACGTACGGCGGGCCGAAGGCGGTGAACGTGTCCCGCCTGGCGGCGGGTCCCTCGGGCTGGTTGATCGTGGGCAACCGTTCGGCGGGTGCGGCCTCGTGGGTGTCGTCGCCGGAGGCGGCGGAGTTTGCTCTGGTGGAGGGCGCGCCGGGGCTGGCGAGTGACACCACGGGGGTGACCTGGGCGTTCGACGCGGCGGCGACGTCGTCGGGTTGGCTGGCCGTGGGTGGTCTGCTGCCGGCCGGCCGGATCGACCGGGACCCGGCGGTGTGGTCGTCGCCGGACGGGCGGTCGTGGCAGCGCACGGTGTTGCCGGGTGGCCCGGAGTACGAGGAGTTGCAGCGGGTGGCGCTGGCCGGTGGGGTGCCGGTGGCGGTCGGGCTGCGGGGTGCGACGTTCGGCGCGTGGCGTCAGGAGGCGGCGGGCTGGGTGGCGGCGGGGACGTTCGGGCGGCGGTCTGCGGCGGGGGTGCCTCAGGTGGCGTCGCTGGTGGCCTCCGGTGATCGGCTGTTCGCCGCGGTGACGGACGGTGCGCGTTACTCGGTGTGGGTGTCGACCGATCGGGGTGGATCGTGGCGGGAGGCCGCGATGCCGCTCGATGTGGCGGCGGGTGCCGACCGGGACGTGGCGCTGGTCGCGGTGGGTGAGCGGTGGTGGCTGGCGGTGGACGACGGTTCGCGGTCCGGGCTGTGGTGGGCGGGCGGGGTGGGCGCCTGAGGGTGGGGCCTGGTGGTCCCGTGGCCGGGCGGCCGACTGTCCGGATTGTTTGCGCAGGTCAGATCGTCTTTTCGGTGGGCTCCGTCGGTCCGGTTGGGTGTGCGGCGCGCTCAGACCGGCCGTGGGCTTAAGGACCGATCGACGGATTCACCTGTTACGGGCATCGACAGGATTGCCCGCGTCTTCGTAACGGTTTCGCAGACCCCGCGTTCAGGCCTTCCGGGACGGTATGCGGTGTCGGTACGCTCCGCCATCACGAGCCGTTACGCAGGGGGCGTCCCTGCGGGGTGGGTGGATTTGCGGTCCGCGTGCTGTCGCCGTCACTACGGGTCAGCCGCGTCCGCATCTGGAGGAGGTCAGGAAGCCGTGAGGCGAAGCTATGTACGGGCGCTGGGCACTGTTGCGCTCGCCGCGACCCTGGTGGTCGCGGCTGGTTGCCAGGATTCCGGTGGCGGCGACGGTGGGACCGCGTCCGGTGACTGCGGTGGCAAGATCGCGATCTTCGGCGCGTTCACCGGTGACAACGCGGGTCTGGTGATCCCGTCGCTCAACGGCGCGAAGCTCGCCGTGAAGCAGTTCAACGAGGCGAACCCGAACTGCAAGGTCGAGATGCAGCCGTTCGACACCCAGGGTGACCCGGCTGTCGCGACCCCGTTCGCGAACCAGATCGCGGGTGACAAGTCGTTCCTCGGTGTCATCGGTGGCCACTTCTCCGGTGAGTCGGACGCCACCATGCCGATCTACCAGGCCGCTGGCCTGGCCATGATCAGCCCGTCGGCGACCCGTACGGACCTGACCCAGAAGGGCAACACGTCCTTCTACCGGGTCGTCGGCAACGACGGCACGCAGGCCGGCGCGGTGGCGAGCTACCTGAAGGCGCAGAACGCCGCCAAGGTCTTCATGATCGACGACGGCAGCGCCTACGGCGCGGGCATCACCGCCGAGCTGGGCAAGAACCTCGGCCCGGCGCTGGCTGGCAGCGACAAGATCCAGGAGAAGCAGTCGCAGTTCGACGCGACCATCTCCAAGATCAAGGCGAAGCAGGCCGACTTCGTCTTCTACGGCGGTTACACCCGTGAGGCCGCTCCGCTGGTGAAGCAGATGCGCGCTGCCGGTGTCCAGGCCAAGTTCGTCGGCCCGGACGGCCTGTACGACCCGGCGTTCCCGGCGGGTGCCTCCGGCGGCGCCGAGGGCGCGATCATCACCTGCCCGTGCCTCCCGGCCGACAAGGCCGGCGGCACCTTCGCCGCCGACTACCAGAAGGAGTACGGCATCGCGCCGGGCTCCTACGGCGCTGAGGGCTTCGACGGCGCGCAGATCTACCTCGACGCGTTCAAGGCCGGCAAGAAGACCCGGGCCGACATCCTGGCCTTCGTGAAGTCCTACGACAAGCAGGGCGTGTCGAAGTACATCAAGTTCGACGACAAGGGCGACGTCGACCCGTCGAAGGTCGTCATCTGGGCCTACCAGATCAAGGGCAAGGAGATCACCGCGCTGCAGGAGCTCAAGCTCAGCTGACGGCACGGCAAACGGGGTGCGGCCGGGGTTTCTCCCCGGCCGCACTCGATTCAAGGAGACCCCGGTGAATTTCGACGAACTCTTCGGCCACCTCGGCCAGCACACCGTCGACGGGTTGTCCAAGGGGGCGATCTACGCCCTGATCGCCCTGGGCTACACCCTCGTCTACGGCGTCCTTCGCCTGATCAACTTCGCTCACTCCGAGGTCTTCATGGTCGGCACCTTCGCGGTGCTGGGCGTGTGGAGCGCCTTCGGTGTGCAAAATAACCCGCCGGTCGGACAGGCCGTGCTCTTCCTCGTACTCGGTCTGGTGGCCGCGGCGGTCGCGTCGGGCGGCACGGCCCTGGCGATCGAGCGGATCGCCTACCGGCCGCTGCGCCGCAAGAACGCCCCGCCGCTGATCTTCCTGATCACCGCGATCGGCCTCTCCCTGGTGCTGGTCGAGGTCTTCGGCCTGCTGCTGCCCGACACCGTCGGCGGCACGTTCCCGGACCTGTTCGGCCGGCCGCGGCAGATCGTCGGCATGCCGACGATGATCAAGCAGGAGACGCTGTTCTCCATCGGCGGCACGAACATCACCAACATCCAGGTGATCGTGTTCGTGTCGGCCGTGGTGATGATGGCCGCGCTGGACTGGTTCATCAACCGCACCCGGTACGGGCGGGGCGTGCGCGCCGTCGCCCAGAACCCGGAGACGGCGGCCCTGATGGGCGTCAACCAGGAGCGCGTGATCATGCTGATCTTCGTGCTCGGCGGGATGATGGCCGGCGCGGCCGCGCTGCTGTGGAGCATGCGCTTCGGCTTCACCCAGAACAGCATCGGCTTCGTGCTGGGCCTCAAGGCGTTCACCGCCGCCGTTCTCGGCGGTATCGGCAACCTGCGCGGTGCCCTGGTGGGCGGCCTCTTCCTCGGTCTCGTCGAGGTCTATGGAGCCACCCTCTTCGCGTCGAACTGGGAGGACGTCATCGCCTTCGTGGTGCTGATCGCGGTGCTGATGTTCCGGCCCACCGGTCTGTTGGGTGAGTCGCTGGGGAGGGCCCGCGCATGATGAACTCCATTCGCGGCGCCGACCGGCGTCGGGTCAGCCTGCTTACCGGCGTCGGCGACCGGTTCCGGGCGCTGCCGAAGTGGCAGCGGGCCGCGGCCTTCCTGGCCTTCGTGGCGTTCCTCTACTACCTGCCGCTACTCGGTATCCCCGGCCTCACCTGGCTGCGGACCGACTCGATCGCCGGCGGCAACAACTGGGCCGGTGTGCTCTTCATCTGCGCCATCTACGTGCTGGTCGCGATCGGCCTGAACGTGGTGGTCGGCCTCGCCGGTCTGCTGGACCTGGGTTACATCGGCTTCTTCGCCGTCGGGGCCTACAGTGTGGCGCTGTTCGGTTCGGTGAACTCGCCGGTGGTGAAGTGGATCCAGCAGAAGTTCGACCTGCCGCCGACCTGGGCGGTCACCTGGGCGATCTGCCTGTTCATCGCGATCGTCCTGACGATGATCTTCGGGGTGCTGCTGGGCTGGCCGACGCTGCGGCTGCGCGGCGACTACCTGGCCATCGTGACCCTCGGCTTCGGTGAGATCATCCGGATCGTGGCCCGCAACGCCACCAGCATCACCAACGGCAACCAGGGCATCTCCGCGATCCCGGGGCCGGAGGGCCCGCCGTCGGCCGACAACCAGATCTTCGGGCTGATCGACGCGAAGCCCTGGTACTGGCTGGCAATCACGGTGGTGCTGCTGATGGTCTTCGCGGTGCGCCGGCTCGAGCACAGCCGGGTCGGCCGAGCCTGGCTCGCCGTCCGGGAGGACGAGGACGCCGCCGCGGTGATGGGGGTCTACCCGTTCAAGTTCAAGCTCTGGGCGTTCGCCATCGGCGCCGCCCTGGGCGGGCTCTCCGGGTTCCTCTTCGCCAGCCGTAACGCGTTCATCGACCCGACCCAGTTCAACGCGAACCTCTCCATCCTCTTCGTCGCCATGGTCGTGGTCGGCGGCTCGGGGAACATGATCGGGGTCTCGCTCGGCGCGGTGCTGCTCGCCTACCTGCCGGAGCGGTTCCGGGAGGTCGCCGACTACCGGTGGCTGGCCTTCGGCCTGGCCATGGTCGTGGTGATGATCCTGCGTCCGCAGGGCCTGATCCCCAGCCGGCGGCGGGCCCGCGAGCTCAAGGACCGCGCGGCGGCGGCAGAGGAGGCGCCCGCTCATGTCTGACCAGACGACCGACACCGTGACGCCGAAGATCCCGACCCAGCCGGGGCCTCGGCAGGTGCTTCTCGAAGTCGACGACGTCACGCTCCGCTTCGGCGGCGTGGTCGCCCTCGACAAGATCAATTTCCAGATCTACGAGGGCGAGATCCTCGGCCTCATCGGGCCGAACGGCGCCGGCAAGACCACCAGCTTCAACGTGATGACCGGGGTCTACAAGCCGACGTCGGGCGCGGTCCGGTTCCGGGGCCAGAAGGTGACCGGCCGCAAGCCGCACCAGATCAGCCAGTTGGGCATCTCCCGGACGTTCCAGAACATCCGTCTCTTCCCGGAGATGACGGCGCTGGAGAACGTCATGGTCGGCACGGACTCCCGGCACAAGACCAGTGTGCCGGGGGCGCTGTTCCGGCTCTACCGGGTGCGACCCAAGCCGGAGGAGCTGCCGCAGGTCACCGCCGCGTCCGGGATCGTCCGGACCTGGCAGCAGGTGCGCCTGAAGGCCGCGAAGATCTTCGGCCTGTCCCGGCACATCCTGGAGGAGCGGGCGGCGGAGGCCAAGGCGCTCGAGTTGCTGCGCTTCGTCGGGATCGCCGACCGGGCCAACGACGAGGCGCGCAACCTGCCGTACGGCTACCAGCGGCGGTTGGAGATCGCCCGCGCGCTGGCCACCGAGCCGAAGCTGATCTGCCTGGACGAGCCGGCCGCCGGCTTCAACCCGGCGGAGAAGGAGGAGCTCCTCACCCTGATCCGCAAGATCCGTGACATGGGCCTGACCGTCCTGCTCATCGAGCACGACATGCGGCTGGTCATGGGTGTCACCGACCGGATCGTGGTGCTGGAGTTCGGCCGCAAGATCGCCGAGGGTGCGCCCGCGGAGGTCAGCCGCGATCCGAAGGTGATCGCCGCGTACCTGGGGGAGCCCGCCGATGACGCTGCTTGAGCTCGAGAACGTCGCCGTCGCGTACGGCCGGATCGAGGCGTTGCACGGGATCAGCCTCACCGTCAACGAGGGTGAGGTGGTGGCCCTGATCGGCGCGAACGGCGCCGGCAAGACCACCACGATGCGGGCCATCTCCGGGACCAGGTCGCTCAGCACCGGGAAGATCACGTTCAACGGTGAGGACATCAGCAAGCTCCGCGCCGACCTGCGGGTGGTGCGGGGGTTGTGTCAGTCGCCGGAGGGGCGGCAGATCTTCCCCGGCATGACGGTCATGGAGAACCTGGACATGGGGGCGTACACCCGGCGGGACTCCGCCGGCATCGCCGCCGACCTGGATCGGGTGCTGACCCTCTTCCCACGGCTGGCCGAGCGGCGCAAGCAGGCCGGCGGCACCCTCTCCGGTGGCGAGCAGCAGATGCTCGCGGTCGGTCGGGCGCTGATGAGCCGTCCGAAGTTGCTGCTGCTCGACGAGCCGTCGATGGGTCTGGCCCCGCTGGTGATCCGGCAGATCTTCGACATCATCACCGAGATCAACCAGCAGGGCACGACGATCCTGCTGGTGGAGCAGAACGCCCAGCAGGCGCTGTCGCGGGCACACCGCGGCTACGTGCTGGAGACCGGTCAGATCGTGAAGGAAGGGTCCGGTCAGGACCTGCTGCACGACCCGTCGGTCAAGGAGGCGTACCTCGGCGTGGCCTGAGCCACCGCATCCGGCGGCCGGTCGTCCCCTCGTGGGCGGCCGGCCGTCGGCGTGCGTGCCGTGGGTTGTGTTTTCGCGCCCGTGGCGCGGTGCCGCCACCCTGGGTTGTCGGTGCGACGGACTAGAGTCGCTGCCGTGACAGCTACGACGCCGCGCCTGCTCCTCGTCGACGGACATTCCCTGGCATACCGGGCGTTCTTCGCCCTGCCGGTGGAAAACTTCTCCACCACGACGGGTCAGCCGACCAACGCGGTGTACGGCTTCACCTCAATGCTGATCAACGTCCTGCGCGACGAGCAGCCCACCCACATCGTCGTCGCCTTCGACGTCTCCCGCCGGTCCTTCCGCACCGAGAAGTACGCGGAGTACAAGGCCGGCCGCAGCGAGACCCCGACCGACTTCAAGGGCCAGGTCAGCCTCGTGAAGGAGGTCCTGGCGGCGCTGCAGATCCCGGTGGTCGAGATGGAGGGCTACGAGGCCGACGACGTCATCGCGACGCTCGCCTGCCAGGCCCGCGACCAGGGGATGACGGTGCTGATCAGCACCGGCGACCGGGACGCCTTCCAGCTCGTCGGTGACCAGGTCACCGTGCTCTATCCCCGCAAGGGCGTCTCCGACCTGGCCCGGATGGACCCGGCGGCGATCGAGGCGAAGTACGGCGTCGGGCCCGAGCGCTACCGCGACCTCGCCGCCCTGGTCGGCGAGACCAGCGACAACCTCCCCGGCGTGCCGGGCGTCGGCCCGAAGACCGCCGCCAAGTGGATCACCATGTACGGCGGCGTGGAGGGCGTGATCGCCCGCGCCGACGAGATCAAGGGCAAGGCCGGCGACAGCCTGCGGGAACGGCTCGCCGACGTGATCCGCAACTACGAGATCAATCGCCTGGTCTCCGACCTGGAGCTGCCGCTGCGCCCGGAGGACACCCGCTGGGCCGGCTGGGACCGGGAGGCCGTGCACCAGGTCTTCGACACGCTGGAGTTCCGCATCCTGCGCGACCGCCTCTACCAGTATCTGGAGGCCGTCGAGCCGGAGGCCGAGTCGGGCTTCGACCTGACCGGTGAGGTGCTCACCGAGCCGGGTGGGCTCGCCGCCTGGCTGGGCACGCACGCCCCGACCGGCACCCCGGTCGGGCTCGCGGTCAAGCTCGACACCGGCCCCAACCGCCGGCACACCGCCTCGATCACCGGTCTGGCGCTGGCCAGCGCCGGGGGCGCGGCCGCATGGGTGGACCCGACCGGGCTCGACGCCTCCGACGAGAGCGCCCTCGCGGCGTGGCTGGCCGACGCGCAGCGGCCCAAGGTGCTGCACGACAGCAAGCCGGCGGTGCTGGCCTGCGCCGCACACGGCTGGGAGCTGGCCGGCATCGTCCGCGACACCCAGATCGCCGCGTACCTGGCCCGTCCCGACCAGCGGTCCTACGACCTGACCGACCTGGCCCTGCGCTACCTGCACCGCGAGCTGCGGGTGGACGTGCCCGAGACCGGGCAGCTCACCCTCGACGGGCTGGGCGACGAGGGCGTGGCCGAGCAGAACCTCATGCTCCAGGCCCGCGCCACCCTCGACCTCGCCGACGCGATCGACGCCGAGCTGTCCCGCGACGGTGAGCAGTCCGCGCGGCTGATGGCCGGGGTGGAGCTGCCGCTGATGCGGGTGCTCGCGGGCATGGAGCGCACCGGCATCGCCGCCGACAATGACTACCTGCACGAGTTGGAGGCGCACTTCGCCGGCGAGGTCAAGACCGCCGCGCAGGGCGCGTACGAGGCGGTGGGCCGAGAGTTCAACCTCGGCTCGCCCAAGCAGTTGCAGGAGATCCTCTTCACCGAGCTGGGCCTGCCGAAGACCAAGAAGATCAAGACGGGCTACACGACCGACGCCGACGCCCTGCAGTGGCTCTACGCGCAGCAGCCGCACCCGGTGCTGGCCCACCTGCTGCGCCACCGCGACGTCGCCAAGCTCAAGTCGACGGTGGACGGCCTGCTCAAGTCCGTCTCAGACGACGGCCGGATCCACACCACCTTCAACCAGACGGTGGCGGCCACCGGGCGCCTCTCCTCGACCGAGCCCAACCTGCAGAACATCCCGATCCGCACCGAGGAGGGCCGACGCATCCGCCGGGCCTTCGTGGTGGGTGAGGGGTACGAGTGCCTGCTCACCGCCGACTACAGCCAGATCGAAATGCGGATCATGGCGCACCTCTCCTCGGACGACGCGCTGATCGAGGCGTTCAACTCCGGGGCCGACTTCCACGCCGCCACCGCCTCGTCGGTCTTCGGCGTGCCGGTCGACGAGGTCACTCCGGACCAGCGGCGCAAGATCAAGGCGATGAACTACGGCCTGGCGTACGGGCTCAGCGCGTTCGGCCTGTCCCAGCAGCTCAACATCAACACCGAAGAGGCCCGCGGCCTGATGGAGAACTACTTCGCCGGCTTCGGCGGAGTGCGCGACTACCTGCACCAGGTCGTCGCCCGGGCCCGTCAGGACGGCTACACCTCGACCATTCTGGGTCGCCGCCGCTACCTGCCCGACCTGGTGAGCGACAACCGGCAGCGCCGCGACATCGCCGAGCGGATGGCTCTCAACGCCCCCATCCAGGGGTCGGCCGCCGACATCATCAAGGTGGCGATGCTGCACGTCGACACCGCGCTCGCCGACGCCGGCCTGCGCTCCCGGATGCTGCTACAGGTGCACGACGAGCTGGTCTTCGAGGTCGCCCCGGGTGAGCGGGAGGCGTTGGAGGCGCTGGTGCGGCGTGAGATGGGTGGGGCGTACCCGCTGTCGGTGCCGCTGGAGGTGTCGGTCGGCGAGGGCCGGGACTGGAACAGCGCTGATCACTGATCTGGTTGTTGGTTGCGGTGGGGGGTTCCGGGGCAGCCCGACCCGCGCAGGGATCAAGCCTGACCGCCCGGAGCGGGTCGGG
>NZ_JBFAPG010000021.1:0-27257 GCF_040675595.1 Micromonospora sp. NPDC049580 | reverse complement strand
GCTCCGGCGGCGCCACCAGAGCCACCGGACGGGTGCCCCGGGCCGCTTCCGGACGCGGACCGGGGCTCCGCGCTGGGAGCGGGGACCAGTGTCTCAGGTCGACCGTGATCGACGGACAGCGGTCGATCATGAGGCGCGGTGGCGCTGTCCGCCACCACCACACCGTCGCGCATGGTGATCCGGCGGGCGGCCCGAGCCGCCACCTCCTGGTCGTGGGTGACCATCACCAGCGCCACCCCGGATTCCGCGTTCAACCGCTCCAGCAGCTCCAGGACCGCCGCGCCGGTGACGCTGTCCAGGTTGCCGGTCGGCTCGTCGGCCAGCAGCACCGTCGGCTCGGTGACCAGGGCGCGGGCGATGGCGACGCGCTGCTGCTCGCCACCGGACATCTGGTTGGGCCGGTGGTCCAGCCGGTGCCCGAGACCGACCCGGCCCAGCATCGCCGCCGCCCGCTCCCGGCGCTGCCGGGCCGACACACCCCGGTAGACCAGGGGCAACGCCACGTTCTCCACCGCCGACGTACGCGGCAGCAGGTGGAACGCCTGGAAGACGAACCCGATCGTCTCGTTGCGCAGGGCGGCCATCTCCGGCGGGGAGAGGGCGTTGACGTCCCGCCCGCCGATCACCAACCGGCCACCGGTCGGTCGGTCGAGCCCGCCCAACAGGTGCATGAGCGTGGACTTGCCCGAGCCGGACGGTCCCACCAGCGCCACGTAGTCACCGGGCTGCACGGTCAGCGACACCCCGCGCAGCGCCTCCACAGACACCCCGTCGAGGTGGTACGTCCGCGACACGTCCACCGCCTCGATGGCCGGCGGGGTGTCGGTCACCGGACCTCCTGGCCGTCGCGCACCTGGTCGGTGCCGCGCACCACGACCCGGTCGCCGGCCTGGACCCCGTTGAGGATCTGCACCAGGTCGGACCCCTGGACGCCCACGGTCACCGGTGCCCGGTCGGCCTTGCCGTCGCGGACCACCCAGACCGCGTCCCGGCCGTCGGCGGAGAACACCGCCGAGGCGGGGACGGTCACCGCGTCGGCGGCCTCGCGTACGCGCAGGTGCACGATCGCGTTCATGCCGGGGCGGGGCGTCGGGGCCGGCGCGTCCTCGGCCAGCTTCCCGGGACCCAGCGTGAGGCGTACCCGGTAGGTGACGCCGCCCTGCGCGGAGCTGGTGGGGAGCACGTCGACCGAGCGGACCGTGGCGTCGTAGCTGGCGCCGGTGACGGCGTCCAACTCGACGGTGGCGCCGACCCCGGCCTTGACCAGCAGCACGTCGGTCTCGTCCACCTCGGCGAGCAGCCCCAACTGCCCGGTGTCCACCACGGTCAGCACCGGTGTGCCGGCGGTGACCTGACCGCCGACCGCGACGGCATCGTCGACCCCGGCGGGCGGCCCGCCCTGGGCGGGGGCCAGCGCGGACGGGTCGAGCCCGGCCCCACCGGCCTGCTCCAACAGCCCGGCCAGTCCGCCGTTGGCACCGCTGCCGGCCCGGGTGCCGCCGGGCTGCACCACCCCGGCGACCGGGGCACGCAGGGTCAGCGCGTCGACTGTCGCCTTCGCCAGGTCGTACGCCTGCTGAGCCTGGAGCCGCTGCGCCGCGGAGAGCGAGCCGACGGCGGAGTTCAGCCCGCTGATCCCCCGCTGCACCGCGCGGACCGCCGCGTCGGCGCTGCGCGCGGCGGCGGCGTACTGCCGCTGGGCGGACGTCACCTGGGTCAGCAGCGCGTCGCGCAGTTGCGGGTCGGCGATCTTCTCGGCGGCCTCGCGGGCGGCGTCGAACGCCTCCTCGGCCGCCTTGTCGGTGCCCCGCCGGCTGCTGCTCAGGTTGCCGGTGGAGACACCCCGGCCGGCGCGCTTGGCGGCGTCCAGCGCCTCCTTCGCCTGGCGCAGCCGCGCCTGGGCCGACGGGGACGCGACCACCGCGAGCACCTGGCCACGCTTCACCCGCTGTCCAGGTTGGACGCGCAGGCTGGCCAGGGTGCCGTCGGCGGGCGCGGTCAGGGTGGCGGCGGCGCGGGCCGTCACCGTCGCCGGGGCGTCGATCACCTCGCTGACCGGGTTGCGGGCGGCCGAGGCGAGCGCGACCGGCGGCTGGTCGTCGCCGCACGAGGCGGCGGTGGTGGCGGTGAGGACGGCGACGGCGGTCAGGGCGATGAGCAGGCGGGGCCGCGTGGCGCTTGCGGGCCGCGGCAACTGGGGGCGGCGCACCCATCGATCGTACGGCGCACCGTCGCGCCGACCGTCAGGCGGAGGTCGCGCGGACGTACGCCACGCACTCGTCGTGCAACGTCGACCACTGCTCGCCGAACGCCTGCTCGGCGGCGGCGTCGGGGGTCTTGCGCTCGTGCACCACGGCCTTGAAGAAGGTCAGCAGCCGCTCCGGCCCGAACCGGTCGACGAGGTGCCGGACGGCGAGGTAGCCGACGCCGTAGCTGCCGCCGACCCGCTCGGCGGGGGCGTCGTCGGCGGGCGTGACGCCCTCCAGCCGGCCGTCCCAACCGCCCCGGACCAGCTTGCGCACCTCCGCGAGCCCCTCGTACCGGTCGACCGGCTGACCGCCCGAGCCGGCGAACTCGGCAAGCCCTTCGACGAGCCACCAGGTCGTCTTGCCCGGGTAACCGCGCTCCGGCAGCGAGGCGGCGTGGGTCAGCTCGTGCCGGAGCAGGTCGTCGGTGCTGCTGCTGGACAGCCCGTCGGCGTTGAGCACCACCTCGTGGTGGCCGCCGCCCACGGTCACCGCGTAGCCGCCGGTCCACTGTGGGCGTCCGCCGCCGTACCAGCGCTGCCACTCCGTCCGACCGGCGTAGAAGATCCGGTAGCGGTCCGGCGGCGAGCCGGTCACGGCGTACGTGTCGGCGACGGCGGCGGCCGCCTCCGCCTGGGTCAGCAGGCCGGGCAGCTTGCCGCGCAGCGCCGGCGTGGTGGCGACGATGGTCCGCGCGCCGACCGCCACGGTCAGCTCGCTGATCTCCCACGGTCGGGTGCCGGTCTCGGCGGACTTGGACTCCTCCAGGGCGACCAGTCGCGGCTGGTCGCCGTTCTCCCGCCAGCGGGTGCCGATCAGCACCGGGCTCGGTCGGCAGCCGGGCGCCACGAAGCAGTACTGGAAGCGCACCAGCAGCCGCCACTCGCCCGGCCTGCCGACGACCGGTACGGGCAGGCCGCTCGGCTCGGCCCGCCACACCGTCACCTTCAGGGCGCGCAGCGCGGCGAAACGACGGCGCAGGTCGGGATGCGCGGCGGGGTCCGCGACGGCGAGGAAGGCGGGCCGGTCGCCGCCGAGCAGCGCCGTGGACTGCCGCTGGAGCTGCGCGGTCATCCGGTCGGACAGAGCACGGGCGACGGCGGTGGCCGGGTCGTCGGTCGCGGTGGCGCCGGCCCGGCTGACCGTGGCCCGGCCGCCGGCCTCGCGTACCGCACCGACGACCAACGCCGCCGGAAGGCCGCAGCCCAGCAGCAGGACCACCACGACGAGCACGGTCCACAGCGGCCAGAGCCGCCGCGGTGCTGGCTGCTGCACCCCGTCAGTCACCCGCCGAAGGGTACGACCAAAGACCGGATCGGGCGAGGCCGACCCGGCCGATCGGACCGGGTCAGGCTCCGCGAGCCGGCCAGGAGCGGAATGCCACGTCCAGGCCGGCGACCAACTGGTGGTACGAGCGGTCGACCTCGCGCGGCAGGCCGAAGCCACCGGCGGCCTCCAGGGCGACGAACCCGTGCAGGGCACTGCGCAACGCCCGGGTCGCGTCCACCGCGTCGTCGCCGGTGAGTCCGTAGCCGCGCAGCACCGCGAAGATGGCGCCGACCGCGCGTTCGCCCGCCTCGACGTGTTCCGGGTCGGACGGGTCGGGCACCCGCTGGGTGGCGGGGTAGCGCCCGGGGTGCCGGTGGGCGTAGGCGCGGTAGGCGTCCGCCATCGCCCGCAGCGCGTCCCCACCCGAACGGCCGGCGGCCGCCGTGGTCAGCTCTGTGGCCAGCTCGACGGTGGCCAGCGCGGCGAGCTTCTGACTCAGCGCGTCCGCCCCTCGGATGTGCTTGTAGAGGCTGGGCAGCGCGACTCCGAGCCGGCTGGCGAGCGCGGCGAGGGTGAGCTGCTGGTAGCCGACCTCGTCGGCCAGCCGGGCGGCCTCCCGCACCACGGTCTGCTGGTTGAGCCCGGCCCTAGGCACCGGCACACACCGCCAGGAAACCCACCAGCTCGTCGGCGGTGGCCCGCGGCCGGTCGGCGTGCGGGTAGTGCCCGGCCTCCTCGATCATCCGGGCCTCGGCGACGCGGAAGAGCCGGCGGGCCGCCCGCGCCTCGGCGCCCGGGTCGGGGAAGTCCGGGTCCTTGGCGCCCATCAGCACCAGCACCGGTTGGCGCACCTGCGGCGCGCGGGCGGTCCAGTGCGGCTCGACCGGCGCGATCACACCGCGGGTCGCGGCCATCCGGCCGGGTTCGCGCAGGTTGGCCACCATCGACCGGCGGTACGCCGCGTCGTCGGCCGGCCGGTGCACGGGAAAGAGCGTGTTGTGGAACATCCCGAACAGTCGGGGACTGCGCAGCACGGCCGCCATCGCCGCCCGCAGCAGCGGGTTGAGTTTCGGCTGACCGACGAACGCGCCGATCTGCACGATGCCGGAGACCAGCTCGGGCGCGTCGGTCGCGGCGAAGACCACCGCCGCGGCGGCGGACGAGCTGCCGACCAGCACGGCCGGCCCGGCGTCGAGGTCACGGACGACGGCCAGCAGGTCGGCGCCGACCTCCGCCGGGGCGTACGTGGGCCAGCCGACGCTGGACTCCCCGTGCCCGCGTACGTCGACCGAGGCGACCCGGTAACCGGCGGCCACGAGCAGCGGCACCAGGTGTCGGAAGCTCGCCCTGTTCTCGCCCATGCCGTGCGCGAGGACGACCAGTGGGCCGTCGCCGTGCACCTCGTACGCGATGTGTCCGCCGTCCCGCCGCACCTGGCTAACTGTCATAGCTTTAAGCTAACCCAATTAGCCAAGCGCGTCAAGCGGCGACTACTTCTTGGAGATCAGGGCGCGGCCGAAGAAGACCAGGTTCGCCGGGCGCTCGGCGAGCCGACGCATCAGGTAGCCGTACCACTCGTCGCCGTACGGGACGTAGGTGCGCACCGTGTAGCCCTCGCCGGCCAGCCGGGCCTGCTCCTCGGGACGGATGCCGTAGAGCATCTGGAACTCGAAGCGCTCCGGCCCCCGGTCGAACCAGCGGGCCCGGTCCTCGCCGATCGCGATCATCCGCGGATCGTGGGTCGCCAGCATCGGGTAACCGTCACCGGACATCAGGATGTTCATGCAGCGGACGTAGGACTTGTCCACCTCGCGGGCCGACTGGTACGCCACCGACTCCGGCTCCCGGTACGCGCCCTTGCACAGACGCACCCGCGACCCGGCGGAGGACAGCTCCCGGCAGTCCGACTCGGTGCGCCGCAGGTACGCCTGGAGCACCGCGCCGGTCGACGGAAAGTCCTTGCGCAGCTTGGCCAGCACCTCCAGCGTCGAGTCGGTGGTGGTGTGGTCCTCCATGTCCAGGGTGACCGTGGTGCCCGCGGCGTCGGCGGCCGCGCAGATCGCCCGCACGTTGTCGTACGCCAACTGCTCGTCGAACATCTGGCCGAGCGCGGAGAGCTTCACGCTCACCTCGGCGGCCGGGGTGAGCCCGGCCCCGGAGAGCATCGACAGCAGCTTCAGATACTCGTCCCGGGTGGCCGTGGCCTGCTCGGGGGTGACGGTGTCCTCGCCCAGGTGGTCGAGGGTGACGGCCAGACCGTCGTCGACGAGCCCGCGGGTCGCGCGCAACGCGTCGTCGGTGGTGGCGCCGGCGACGAACCGGCGAACGACGTCCCGGGTGTACGGGGCGGTCGCGACGAGCCGCTCGACCTGGGATGACCGGGAGGCGGCGAGGATGACGGAACGGAGCATGAGCCGAGCGTATCGCCCCTGCCAGGACCCCCGCCGAGGGGCGGCCGGGGCTGCGGTGCTGGCGTCGATCGACTACAACGATGCCGTGGACCAACGCCCCCGCCGCCGGCTCCGGTCGGCCTCCGTGCAGCTCGGCGCGCTCACCGCTCTCGCGCTCGCCCTCTCCGGCTGCAACATGACCTCGGACGACGACGATGACGACTGCGCCCTCGGGCCGGTCGGCGGCGGTGACACGGTCGCGCTGGCGATGCGGGTCCCCGCGCCTGTCGCGGGGCGGACCGCCGGGGAGCCGACCACCGCCGCCCTGCCCGAGCGCGGCGGGTTCGGCACCCACCTCGCCTCCTGCGGCGGCTGACGTGCGCCGTGAGTCCGTGCCGCCCCGGCCCGACTGGGACGCCACCATCCGCGCGCAGGGGCTGGTCTACGTCGACACCGAACTGCCCGACGGCGGGATCATGTCGTACTGGGACGAGACCGCCGCGTACGCCTTCGACCTCGACGAGGTGCTGCGGCTGGAGGAGGCCACGGAGGAGCTGCACCGGATGTCGGTGGCCGCCGCCGAGCACGTGGTGGCGCAGCGCCGGTACGCCGAGTTCGGCATCCCCGCCTGGGCGGCCGACGCGGTGGCCCGGTCGCTGCGCGAGGCGCCACCCACCCTCTACGGGCGCTTCGACCTGGCGTACGACGGCACCTGGCCGCCGAAGATGCTGGAGTACAACGCGGACACGCCGACGGCGCTGGTCGAGGCGAGCATCATCCAGTGGTACTGGCTGGAGCAGACCCGCCCCGAGCTGGACCAGTGGAACAGCCTGCACGAGCGGCTGGTCGGCGCCTGGGCCAAGATCGGCGCCGGGCTGCACGACCCCCGGGTGCACGTGCTCTGGTCGAACGAGGAGGAGTCGGGCGAGGACCACATGACCGCCGGCTACCTCGCCGAGACCGCCCGACAGGCCGGCCTCGACGTCGAGCTGCAACCCATCCAGGAGATCGGCTGGGACGGCCGGCGCTTCGTCGACGCCGCCGACCGCCCGGTGACCACCTGCTTCAAGCTCTACCCGTGGGAGTGGATGCTGGCCGAGCCGTACGGGCCGCCCGCGCTGGCCCCGGGCACCCCGACCACCTGGATCGAACCGGCGTGGAAGTTGCTGCTGTCCAACAAGGCGCTGCTCGCGATCCTCTGGGAGCTCTACCCCGACCACGAATACCTGCTCCCGGCGTACCTCGACTCGCCGCGCGGCATGCCCGAGTACGTGGCCAAGCCGCTGCTCGGCCGGGAGGGCGGCTCGGTACGCATCGTGACCGCCGAGCAGGAGATCACCAACCCGGGGATCTACGGCGACGAGGGCTGGTGCTACCAGGAGTTCCGGGCGCTGCCGCAGTTCGCCGGCAACCGGGTGGTGCTGGGCAGCTGGATCGTCGACGGCGAGTCGGCCGGGGTGGGGGTTCGGGAGAGCGCGAGTCTGATCACCGACGGCTACGCGCGGTTCCTGCCGCACTACATCGACGCGCCGCGCACCCCGTGAGTCGTCTACCGTTGGGGGCGTGAACTTCGACGCGTACGCCCGGACCGGCGTTGACCTGGTCAACGCCCGCCTGGACGACCTCGACGACCTGCGGGCCCTCTTCCCCGACGACAACGCCTGGATGCGCGACGAGGTCGCCGATCGCGACGTCGCGATTTTCCGGCGGGCGCAGAAGCGGCTCCGCGACGTCTTCGAGTACGGCACCTCGGGGCGCGACGCCCAGGCGGTGACCGAGCTGAACGCGCTGCTCGAGGCGTTCCCGGTCCAGCCGCGCATCTCCGGGCACGACTCCAGCGACTGGCACATGCACGTGACCAGCCGGGGCGCGTCGGTCAGCGCCGAATACCTGGCCGGCGCGGTCTGGGGGCTGTCGGTCTGGCTCTGCGAGTACGGCAGCGCCCGCTTCGGGGTCTGCGCCGACGAGCGGTGCGGCAACGTCTACCTGGACACGTCGTCCAACTGCTGCCGGCGGTTCTGCTCCGAGCGCTGCGCCACCCGCTCGCACGTGGCGGCACACCGGGCCCGCAAGCGGGCCGCCATCGGGGAGCAGCTGCCGGTCGCCCCGCAGCCGACCTCGACCACCGAATCACTGACCCCGGTCAGCTGACGCCGGGCCCCGCCGGGGTCAGACGTCGACCGGTGACTGGGCGGGCAGGTGCTGGCGGGCGAACTCCAGCGCGGCGCGCAGGTCCGCCTCGCGCACCGCGCGACTCTTCGCGCCCCGGGTCGCCACCTCGACGGCCACCGCGCCGGTGAAGCCCCGCGCCGCCAGCGAGGAGAGCAGCTCCCCGCAGGGCTGGGTGCCGCGCCCGGGCACCAGATGCTCGTCGCGACCCTCGCCGGTGCCGTCGCCGAGGTGCACGTGGGCCAGGCCCGCGCCCATCCGGTCGGCCATTTCGAGGGGGTCGCTGTGCGAGGCCGCGCAGTGCGACAGATCCAGGGTGTACGACGGGTAGCCGCTGTCGGTGGGATCCCACCCGGGGACGTACGGGACGAACTGCCGGCCCGCCATCCGCACCGGGTACATGTTCTCCACCGCGAAGCGCAGGCCGTTGAACCGGTCCGCGACCGTGGCCAAGCCCTCGGCGAAGTTGCGCGCGTAGTCCCGCTGCCAGGAGAACGGCGGGTGCACCACGACCGTCGGCGCTCCCAGCGTCTCGGCCAGCTCGGCGGCCCTGCGCAGCCGCTCCCAGGGGTCGGGGCTCCACACCCGCTGCGTGACCAGCAGGCAGGGCGCGTGCACCGACAGCACCGGCACGCCGTAGTGCGCCGACAGGCCGCGCAGCGCGCCCGCGTCCTGGCTGACCACGTCGGTCCAGACCATCACCTCGACGCCGTCGTAGCCGAGCGCCGCGGCCAGTTGGAACGCCGCCGCGGTCGGCTCGGGGAAGACCGACGAGCTGGACAGGAGCACCGGAACGCGGGAAGTCACATCAGCCAGCGTAGCTTGGCTGTCGTGGGGCCATCAGGACGAGCACTCGCAAACCACTCGTAACCCGGCACCCTGGTCAGATCGGCTCGAGTTGATCGAGTCGGCGGAGGATGACCCCCTCCCGCAGGGCCCACGGGCAGATGTCCAGCGTGTCCAGGTCGAGCCTGCGCATCACCGCCTCGGCGACCACCGCGCCCGCCAGCAACTGGTGGGCCCGGCCCGCGCTGACCCCCTCCAGCTCCACCAACTGGCTGGGCGGAATGTGCCGGATGAAGCCGATGACCTGCCGCAGACCTTCACGGGTCAGGCTGCGCCGCGCCCAGAGACCGGCCCCGGACGGCGCCGCGCCGGCCAGTCGCGCCAGGGTGCGGAACGTCTTCGAGGTGGCCACCGCCCGACCCCAGCCCACCTCGGTCAACTGGTCGACCACCTTGTCCAGCCGGCCGTCCACGTACTCCCGCAGTTTGTCGACGGCCTCGGCGGACGGCGGCGTCGCGCTGTCCGGGTCGACCCGCAGCCGCTCCCGGCTCAGGCGGCCGGCGCCGAGCGGCAGCGAGATCGCGACGTCCGGGTCCTCGTCGATCCCGGCGGCGATCTCCAGGGAGCCGCCACCGATGTCGAGCACCAGCAGGCGCCCCGCCGACCAGCCGAACCAGCGCCGCACCGCCAGGAAGGTCATCCGCGCCTCGTCCGCGCCGGAGAGCACCTCCAGGCGTACGCCGGTCTCGTCGCGGACCCGGGCGAGCACGTCGGCCGCGTTGGTGGCGTCGCGGACGGCGGACGTGGCGAACGCGATCAGGTCGTCGGCCTCCAGCCCGGTGGCCGCCGCCTTGGCCATGCCGACCGCCTTGACCAGGCTGTCCGAGCCGGCCTCGGTCAACGCGCCGTCCGGGCCGATCTGCTCGGCGAGACGCAGGACGACCTTCTCCGAGTGCGCCGGCCAGGGGTGCGCGCCATGGTGCGCGTCGACCACCAGCAGGTGCACCGTGTTGGATCCGACGTCGAGGACACCCAGTCGCATGGTGAAGACACTAGGTGCAACACGTTCGTGCGGCTCGTCGGCCCGGGGACGTCACCGCGCGTACGCTGGTCCGAGTGACGATGGAGCTCCGCGTGCTGGTGGACGATCCGGGCGACCCGCGCAGCCGCGAGGTGCCGCTGGACTTTCCCCGGGAGTGGATCGAGTTCGCCGACCCGGCGGACGAGACCCACCTGATCCGGGCCGACCTGACCTGGCTGCTGTCCCGCTGGACCTGCATCTTCGGTCGGGGTTGCCACGGCATCATCGCTGGCCGGTCCGCTGACGGCTGCTGCTCGCACGGGGCGTTCTTCACCGACTCGGACGACGAGAAGCGTGTCCGCAAGGCCGTCAAGCTGCTCACCCCGTCGACCTGGCAGCACTTCCGGCGCGGTTTCAAGAACTGGACCGACGAGGACACGATCGACGGCAAGAACCCCGCACGCCGCACCGCGACCCAGGACCCCGACGGGCCGTGCGTCTTCCTCAATGACGCCGACTTCGCTGGCGGGGGAGGCTGCGCGCTGCACGCCCAGGCGCTGCGCGACGGGGTGCACCCGCTGGAATACAAGCCGGACGTCTGCTGGCAGCTGCCGATCCGGCGGGACCAGGACTGGGTCAAGCGACCCGACAACACCAAGGTGCTGGTCTCCACGCTGTCCGAGTTCGACCGGCGCGGCTGGGGCGCCGGCGGGCACGATCTGGACTGGTGGTGCACCTCCTCGACGGACGCCCACGTGGGCGCCGAGCCGATGTACCTGTCGTACGGGCCGGAGCTGACCGCGCTGATCGGCGCCGCCGCGTACGAGCGACTTGCCGAGCTGTGCGCGGCCCGGGTGAAGCAGGGCCTGGTCGCCCCGCACCCCGCCGACGATCTCTAGCTGATCTTGGTAGCAAACTTGCTACCATTTCCCCATGGCAATGACGCTCCGCCTCGATGACGAACGTGAACGGCAACTCCGCCTCGTCGCGGACGAGGAGGCGCGGTCGATGCACGCCGTCGTCGTCACCGCGATCGATGACTACCTGGCACGGCGAAACGCCAAGGAGTTCGGCGACCTGGCCGACGAGATCATTGAACGCCACGCCACCCTGCTCGCTCGCCTGGCGGAGTGATGACGGACATCCGCTATCCCACGCTCGCCGACGTGGCCGCCATCGCCCGCAAGCTCGGTGTCGGGATCAGGGACGCCGGCCTGGTGGAGTCGGCGGTGGCTCGACCGAAGACGAGTGTGTTCGGAGAGGATGCCTACCCGGACCTCTGGACCAAGGCGGCGGCACTGCTGCACTCGCTGGTCAACAACCACCCGTTCGTGGACGGCAACAAGCGGATCGGCTGGATCGTGACGATCGCCTTCCTGCTCCAGAACCGCGCCTTCACCGTCGCCCAACTTGACGAGACCGACCAGGACATCGCGTACGACCTGGTCATCAGCGTGGCGGAGAGCCGTCTGACCGAGGTGGCCGACATCGCGGTGGCGCTGCGCAAGCTGTTCTGAGCTGCGCGCCCGGTCAGCGCAACGCCGCATCGACGAGCGTGCGGGCGCTGCGCCGGGCCGCGTCGGCGATCACCGGGTCGCCGTCCAGCACGCCGCTGGCCAGCCCGCCGTCGAGCAGCAGGGTGAGCTGCCGGGCGAGCAGCTCCGGGTCGGCCGCGCCGGCCTGCCGGGCCAGCTCCGTCACCCAGGCCCGGACCACGGTCTTGTGCTCGACCGTCCGGGCGTGCACCGGGCCGCCGGCCGGTGACTCGGCGGCCGTGTTGATGAACGCGCAACCGTGGTAGCCGTCCCGCCGGCAGGCGCCGGCGAGCGCGTCGAACATCCCGACCAACTGGTCGCGCGGCTCGTCGCCGGCATCCCGGGCGGCGGCGCGCAACGCACCGAACCACGCCTGGTCGACCCGGTCGAGGTACGCCAGCACCAGGTCGTCCTTACGCGGGAAGTGCTTGTAGAGCGTCGCCTTGGCCACGCCCGACTCGGCGATGACCGTGTCCACCCCCACGCCGCGCGGTCCGTGGGCGTAGAAGAGCCGGAACGCGGTCTCCAGGATCCGGTCCCGGGCCGAGCCGGCCGGCGTGCGGTGGGCAGGCATCGACACTCCCTCGACGTGCTGGTGACGGGCCGATTCTACAGACAGCTCCGTCTGCGGCCGCGAGCCGTCGTCTGCGCAGCTCGGGCGGACGATGCCCCATCTCCGGGGCAGCTCGAGAGGACGCGGTAGGCGAACCCCTGCCCACGGCCCGCACTCCCCGAGGGACAGCAGTAGACAGACCTGTCTGTTAGCCTGCGGACAGTCGGCGCGAGGCCACCGCGCCCGAGTGGAGGATCGATCGACATGCGCATCGCAGTTCTCGGCACCGGCTCGGTCGGCAGGACCATCAGCGCCCGCGCGGCGGAGTTGGGCCACCAGGTCACCATCGGCACCCGGGACGTCGCGACCACCCTGGCCGGCGATTACGCCGCCTGGACCGCGGAGCACCCCGAGGTGGGCCTGGCAACCCAGGCGGACGCTGCCGCGGACGCCGAGCTGGTGGTCAACGCCACCAGTGGCAGCGGCTCCCTGCCGGCGCTCACCGCGGCCGGCGCGGCGAACCTGGCCGGCAAGGTCCTGCTCGACATCGCCAACCCGCTCGACTTCAGCGCAGGCTTCCCACCCACCCTGACGGTGCAGGACACCGACTCTCTCGCCGAGCAGATCCAGCGGGAGTTCCCGCAGGCCAGGGTGGTCAAGTCACTCAACACGCTGACCGCCGAGCTGATGGTGCGTCCGCGCCAGCTCGCCGACGGCGCGCACAGCGTGTTCGTCTCCGGCGACGACGCGGAGGCCAAGCGGATCGTCACCGGGCTGCTCGTCAGCTTCGGCCACACCGACGTGATCGACCTCGGTGACCTCTCCACCGCCCGGGGCACCGAGATGCTGATGCCGCTCTGGTTGCGGCTCTACGGCCGGCTCGACACCGCCAACTTCAACCTCAAGGTCGTCCGCTGACCGGACCCGGACAGCCCGAAGGGGGCCCACGCCGAGCGTGGACCCCCTTCGGGTCGGCCGATCACGGCTCGAACTTGTATCCCAGGCCCCGCACCGTGACGATGAAGCGGGGTGCCGACGGCTCCGGCTCGATCTTGGAGCGCAGCCGCTTGACGTGCACGTCAAGCGTCTTGGTGTCGCCGACGTAGTCGGCGCCCCAGACCCGGTCGATGAGCTGACCGCGGGTCAGCACCCGGCCCGCGTTGCGCAGCAGCAGCTCCAGCAGCTCGAACTCCTTGAGCGGCAGCTGCACGGCCCCACCCTCGACGGTCACCACGTGCCGCTCGATGTCCATCCGGACCGGGCCGGCGGCCAGCGTCGGGGCACCCGCCTCGGCCACCTCCGGGCTCTGCCGGCGCAGCACCGCGCGGATCCGCGCGACCAGCTCCCGGGGAGAGTACGGCTTGGTGACGTAGTCGTCGGCGCCGATCTCCAGGCCGACCACCTTGTCGATCTCGCTGTCCCGCGCGGTGACCATGATGATCGGCACGGCCGAGCGCTGCCGGAGCTGCCGGCACACCTCGGTTCCCGACATCTCGGGCAACATCAGGTCGAGCAGCACGATGTCGGCGCCGGTTCGGTCGAACTCGGTGAGGGCGTCGGTGCCGGTCGCGGCGACCGAGACCTCGAAGCCCTCCTTACGGAGCATGTACGACAGGGCGTCGGAGAACGACTCCTCGTCCTCGACCACCAGAACGCGGCTCAACGGGGATTTCCTTTCCATTGCTGTCAGACCTGCCGAAGCTCGGCCGGACCGGCCTCGATCCCAACCGGCGGCAGTGTCGCCAGCAGGTCGTCCGGTGGGCTGGCGGGCAACCGTAGGGTGAACGTCGATCCACCCCCAAGAGTGCTCGACACCTCCACCCGACCGCCATGGTTGCTCGCGATGTGTTTCACGATGGCCAGACCGAGCCCGGTGCCACCGGTGGAGCGCGAGCGGGCCTGGTCGGCCCGGTAGAACCGCTCGAAGATCCGGTCCACGTCCGTCGGGGCGATGCCGATGCCCTGGTCAGCGACCGCGACCTCGACATGTTCGCCGTCACCGCGGAGGGTGACCCGCACCGTGGTGTCCTCACCCGAGTAGTTGATGGCGTTCTCCACCAGGTTCGCCACCGCCGTGGCGAGCTGACTGTCGCTGCCGTACGCGGTGAGACCCCGCTCGCCGTCGACCGTCACCTCGACCCCCCGGGCGGCGGCCGTGGTGCGCGTGCGGTCGACCACCTCGGCGATCACCCAGTCGAGCGCGACGGGCTCCGGTGGCGGCTGCGGCTCGGCGCCCTGGAGCCGGGTCAGCTCCAGCAACTCCTGCACCAGCCGGCCCAGCCGGGTCGACTCGTGCTGGATCCGTTCGGCGAACCGGCGGGCGGCGACCAGGTCCTCGGAGAGGTCGGGTACCGCGGCGTCGGCCGGCTCGGTGGCGTCCAGCAGCGCCTCGGCGAGCAGTTGGAGCGCGCCGATCGGTGTCTTGAGCTCATGGCTCACGTTCGCCACGAAGTCACGTCGCACCCGGGTCAGGCGGTGCGACTCGGTCACGTCGACCGCCTCCACGGCGATGAAGCCGTTCCCGAGGCCCATGGCCCGCAGGTGCACGCCCAGCGGGTTCTCACCTGCGCTGTCGCGACCCCGCGGCAGGTCCAGCTCGATCTCGCGCCGCACGCCGGTGCGCCGCACCTGCCCCGCGAGAGTACGGATCAACGGGTGCGCGGCGATCGAGCCCGGGGTGCTGCCGGTACGCAGCAGACCCATCGCACGGGCGGCCGGGTTGATCAGCACGGGCACGTCGCCGTTGTCCAGTACCACGACACCGGCCCGGAGCGAATCGATCGTCCGGCGGCCGAGCCCGGCCTGCTGCTCGTCGGCTATCGCGGGCCTCCCCCTGCTCCAGCGGGAGCTCGCGCTGCCCGTCGACGTGGAGCGGCCGCGCGCCGGCAGGAACCGGGGCAGCAGAAGGCCGACGACCAGTCCGGCCGCCAACGCCACGGCCACCACGACCGCCACCGCCCACTCCACCCGGCGATCGTAGGGTCATTGTTAACCTGGCTACCACACAGAACGGGACGAACCACCCGCACTTCCGGAAGTGTTCACCCCCACGTCTGGCGTCGTTCACCGTGGTTCATCCGGGATCCGTTCACGCGCCCTACCGTTAGCGTCGCACCTGCTCAACCCCTGCGCCGGCACCCGTCGGCGGCGACCGACCACAGGACGTGATGATGCGCGACGAGTTCCGGGCCGACCTCCAGATCGTCAGCCAACTGCTGGTGGACATGGCGGAGGGCGTCCGCGCTGCCATGCGCCAAGCCACCCGGGCCCTGCTCACCGCCGACCGGCAGGCCGCCGAGACGGTCATCGAGCGGGACGCCGAGATCGACGACCTCTACCGGCACGTCGAGGAGCGGGTGTGTGACCTGCTCGCCCGGCAGGCGCCGGTCGCCTCCGACCTACGTGCCATGATCACCGCGCTGCACGTCGCGGCCGACCTGGAGCGGATGGGCGACCTGGCCGACCACGTGGCGAAGACGGCGCTGCGGCGGCACCCCTCGCCCGCCGTACCGGCCGAGCTGCGGACGATCTTCACCGAGATGGCCGACATCGCCGACCGGATGGCGGCGAAGATCGGTTCGGTGCTGGCGAAGCCCGACGTCGACCTGGCCGGCGAGTTGGACCGGGACGACGACGCCATGGACGAGCTGCACAAGAGCCTGTTCTCGGTGCTGCTCGGCGACGACTGGCCGTACGGGGTGGAGACCGCCATCGACGCCACCCTGCTGGGCCGCTTCTACGAGCGCTTCGCCGACCACGCGGTCAACGCCGGCGAGCACGTGATCTACCTGATCACCGGTGAGAGCACGCCCACCGGCAACTGACACCCGTCAGAAAGGGGCCCCCGCGTCGCGGGGGCCCCTTTCGCTGCTCTCAGCGGCCCTGGTTGGCGACCGCGGCGGCGGCTGCCTTCGCCGCCGTCGGGTCGAGGTAGGTGCCACCCAGGGTGAGCGGGCGCAGCTGCGGATCGAGGTCGTAGCGCAGCGGGATCCCGGTCGGGATGTTCAGCTTGGCGATCGCCTCGTCGGAGATCTGGTCGAGGTGCTTCACCAGGGCGCGCAGCGAATTGCCGTGCGCGGCCACCAGCACCGTCCGGCCGGCCAGGATGTCCGGCACGATCGAGTCGTACCAGTAGGGCAGCATCCGCTCGACGACGTCCTTGAGGCACTCGGTACGCGGCATCAGCTCGGTCGGCAGCAGCGCGTAGCGCGGGTCGCCCACCTGCGACCACTCGTCGTCGTCCGCGATCGGCGGCGGCGGGGTGTCGTACGACCGGCGCCAGAGCATGAACTGCTCCTCGCCGTACTCGTCGAGGGTCTGCTTCTTGTTCTTGCCCTGTAGGGCGCCGTAGTGCCGCTCGTTGAGCCGCCACGACCGGCGCACCGCGATCCAGTGCCGGTCGGCGGCGTTCAGCGCCAACTCGGCGGTGCGGATCGCCCGGCGCATCACGCTGGTGTGGACGACGTCCGGCAGCAGGCTGTGCTCGCGCAGCAGCTCACCGCCGCGCCGCGCCTCGCCCTCGCCCTTCTCGGTCAGGTCGACGTCCACCCAGCCGGTGAAGAGGTTCTTGGCGTTCCAGTCACTCTCGCCGTGCCGCAGCAGGACCAGCGTCCCGACGGTGGGCCCCTCGCTCGCAGTCATGCGGATCATCCTGCCTCAACCCCGTACCGGACACGCGGGCACCCGTCGTGACGACCACCACGTGATAAAGCGGATGACCTGTGAATCCGACCGCCACTAGGGTTGTAAGGCGCTGCAGTCACATCGGTCATTACTTGCAAGCGGGGGCACCACGTGCGGACGATGCGGAGCTGGTTCCGGGACACCACCGGCGGCCTGCCGGCCACCTTCTGGTACCTGTGGTCGGGGACTCTGATCAACCGGCTCGGCTCGTTCGTCCTCGTCTTCCTCGCCATCTACCTGACCCAGGAACGCGGCTTCTCCCCCTCCCAGGCCGGCCTGGTGCTCGGCCTGTGGGGTGTCGGCGGCGCCGTCGGCACCACCGCCGGCGGCACCCTGGCCGACCGGTGGGGCCGCCGACCGACGCTGCTCACCGCGCATGTCGGCGCGGCGGCCATGATGCTCGCCCTCGGCCTGGCCCGTGACCTCTGGGCAGTGGCGCTGGGTGCGCTGCTGCTCGGCATGTTCGCCGAGGCGGCCCGGCCGGCGTTCGGGGCCATGATGATCGACGTGGTGCCGGCCAAGGACCGGCTGCGCGCGTTCTCGCTCAACTACTGGGCGATCAACCTGGGCTTCGCCTGCGCCGCCATCCTCGCCGGTCTCGCCGCGCAGGCCGACTACCTGCTGCTGTTCGTGGTCGACGCGGGCACGATGCTGATCACCGCGTTGATCATCTTCGCCCGGGTGCCGGAGACCCGGCACGGCGGATTCACCGTCGCGGCGACCACGGCCCCGCGCGGCGCCCTGCGCACCATCCTCAGCGACCGGGTCTACCTCGGCTTCGTGGCTCTGAACCTGTTCGCCGCGATGGTCTTCCTCCAGCACATCTCGATGCTGCCGATCGCCATGGGCGACTCCGGCCTGAGCCCGGCCACCTACGGCTCGGTGATCGCGCTCAACGGCTTGCTCATCGTCGTCGGCCAACTCTTCGTGCCCCGACTGATCCGGGGTCGGAACCGCTCGCAGGTGCTCGCCCTCGCCGCCGTGGTGATGGGTGTCGGGTTCGGGCTGACCGCGTTCGCCGGCAGCGCCTGGTTCTACGGGCTGACGGTGCTGATCTGGACGGTCGGCGAGATGCTGAACTCGCCGTCCAACTCCACGCTGATCGCCGAGCTCTCACCTGCCGAGCTGCGCGGTCGCTACCAGGGCGTGTTCGGGCTCTCCTGGCAGATCGCCGGGGCGAGCGCGCCGATTCTCGGCGGCCTGGTGCGGGAGCACGTCGGCAACGCGGCGCTCTGGTTCGGCTGCGCCGTGATCGGCGTACTGACGGCGGTGGCCCACCTCGCCTCCGGTCCGGCCCGGGAGCGGCGTGCCGTCGCGCTGCGCCACGCCGCCGACGCGTCCGCACCGGTCAGCACCCGCGCAGCGGCGTCGCAGCCCGCCGAGGCGGCAGCCTGAGCCCGATGTGACCGCTGAGACGAACGGCTCACGATCAGGAACCCGACTGGCGCAACCCGGCCCGACTTCCTACCGTCCAGGAGAAACGGTTAAGAAACCGAACTGTCGGGAGGTCGGATGCACGCCCTGCGGCGCTGGTGGCAGGACACCGCGGGCGGGCTACCCGCCACCTTCTGGTACCTCTGGGCGGGTTTGCTGATCAACCGCGCGGGCGCGTTCGCCATGCTCTTCCTGTCGCTCTACCTGACCGACGCCCGGGGCGCCAGCGAATCGGTGGCCGGCACCGTGGTCGGGGCGTACGGGGCCGGCGGGGCGGCCGGCGCGCTGCTCGGCGGGGTGATGGCCGACCGGTGGGGTCGCCGGGCCACCCTGCTCGCCGCCCACCTGGCCACCGCCGCCCTGATGGTGGCACTGGCCTTCAGCCGGCCCCTGCTGCTGATCGCGGCGCTCTCCGCACTGGTCGGCGTGGTGCACTCGATGCCCAGCCCCGCCTTCGTGGCGGCAATCGTCGACGTGGTGCCGGCGCAGCGCCGCTCACGCGCGTTCAACCTCCAGTTCTGGGCGTTCAACCTGGGCATGGCCGTCGCGTCGCTGCTCGCCGGCGTGCTGGCCGAGGCGAGCTTCACCGCACTGTTCCTGGTCGACGCCGGCGCCACGCTGACCGCCGCCGCCGTCATCGCCTGGAAGGTGCCGGAGACGCTGCGACGGGCCGGCCCGGCCGCGCCCCTCCCGCCCGCCGGCCAGCAGGGGGCCGGCCGCTCCCGTCGACAGGGGCTGCACACCGCGCTCACCGACCGGACCTTCCTGATCTTCGTCGGGCTCACCTTCGTGCTGGCCGTCCTCACCCTGCAGACCTCGACGATCATGCCGCTGGCGATGCGCGCCGACGGTCTGGGACCGTCGGCGTACGGGGCGGTGGTGGCACTCGGGGGCGCGCTGATCGTGCTGGGGCAACTGTTCGTGCCCCGGCTGATCGACCGGCACCGCAAGGACGTCGTGCTGGCCATCTCCACGGCCCTGCTGGCGGTCGGCTTCGGCGTGCTCGCCGTCGCCGACCACCTGGGCGTCTACCTCGGTGCGGCGGTGGTCTGGACGGTCGGCTCGATGCTCGCCGCGCCGCCCAACGCGCAGATCAACGCGGATCTGGCGCCGCCGCAACTGCGCGCCCGGTACCAGTCGGTCTTCTACCTGACGTTCCCGGCCGCGGCGTTCGTCGCACCCACCCTGGGCGGGGTGAGCCTGCAGCACCTCGGTGACCGGCACTGGCTGATCGTGGGCGGGCTGGGCCTGCTGGCCGCGCTCGGGCACCTGCTGGCCGGGCCGCCCCGTGACCGGCACGTCGCCGCGATGCGCCGGATGGTCGACCGGGAGCCGGCGCCGCGCGGGGACCGCGTCCAGACGGGCTGACCGTACGACGGCAAAGCGCCCACCATGTCCCGAAGGTCATGGTGGGCGCTCGCCGGTGGGGCCGGCGGCGGCGGGCAACACTCACCCCCGTAAGCATCGCCCGCTCGCGCCGCCGGTCCAAACAGGTGGGCACCGTCCCCCAACGGTTGATCCACCCGTCCCCTCGCACCTCGCCTGGTGCGCGGATCTGATCGATCCGCCGCTCCCCCGAACGTTTCCAAGCGTGGCGCGGTGCAATAAAGCTAGTTCGGCCGGATTCTGGATTCAACCCAGATGGGTGTCTCGCCGGTCACAACTGACGAGTATCCCCAGCTCGGGCCTCGGTCTGTGGCAACAGCCGGGTACCCGTCGGGCATTCCCTCAAACACCTCAGCCGTCCTCACGATCGGGTGACTCGGTCCGGAAGAAGTTGCTCTGCCGGCCGTCACGCATCTGCTCCTGATAGATCAGGTTGAGCCGGCGCAGATCAAACGTGTGAAACCACTCATCCCAGGGGATCTCACGAATCCGGCTGCTTTCCCGGTATCCGGGGATGTTGAAGGTCAACACTCCGGCCCGACCGTCCCGCTCGGTGCCCGCGATGGTCGCCGGCTTCGCGCCACGCTCCCGCGCCCAACGCTGGATCACCTCGTGATTCGCGGTGATCAGGCTCCGTCCCGGCCGCTCCGGCCGGTCCGCCGTCGACGAGATCACCTGCGAGCTGCGGACCGACCGTCCGCTGCCCCGTCCGGTCCGGATCCCACCGGCCGTCGTGCCACCAGCCGCCGGCCGGCTCGCCGTGGCCCGCTTGGCCGGCGTCGCCCGCTTCGCCGTGGCCCGCTTGGCGGGAGCCGCCCGCTTCGCCGGCGCCGCCTTCGCCGTGGCCCGCGTGGCAGCCGGTCGCGACGGCGCCTTCTTCGCGGGCGCCTTTCGCGCTGGCGCGGCACGCGCGGTCGTCGACGTCCTGCGAGCGGCGGTCGACCTGGCCGCTGTCGTCTTCTTCGCCGCGGCCGTCTTACGGGCCGCCGTCGACGTCCGTGCGGTGGTCGTCCGCTTCGCGGCGGTCGACCTGCTCGCAGCGGTGGTCCGCTTCGCGGCAGTGGTCGTCTTCTTCGCGGCAGCCCGCTTCGCGGGAGCGCTCTTGTTCGCGGGCGCCGCCTTTGCGCGACTCGGTGCCGCCCTCGACGCCGACTTCTTCGTCGCGGCGGCCCGACCGGCCGACGCCCTGGTGCCGGCGGCCCGACCAGCCGGTCCGGTACTGCGCCGGCCCGCCCCACCAGCGTCCGAACGCATCGAACGCACCAACTGTTTCACCAGGTCAGGCTTGCGCATCGCGGAGATCCCAGAGACCCCGCGTTTGCGCAACTGCCCGCGGATGTCGTCCACCCGCATCCGGGAGATCTCCGACTCGGAGATCCCGGGTGTCGCCGGGCTCTGGTTGCCGGCCTGCCGTTTGGTCCTGGTCGCAGTCCCGCCGCGACCTGAGCTGTTCCGCTGAGCCATGGGATGCTCCGCTCCTCGACACTCCGTCCTCGGCGCGCGGGGGTCCCTCTGCCGCACCGCGCGGTGCGGCATACCCAGCAAGGGCAGTCCGAACCCTCCGTGCGTCGCCGCCCGCTGTGACGGGTAGGGATTGAGCCGGGCGCACCCGTACCCCACACGTCCTTTGCTCTGCTTACACCCAGGCAACGCTCGGAGCCCGTAAGTGTTGCGTCGGTTGAAGCAGAGCAAAGGAGGCGTCCCACCACCTCGGCCCGGAAGCCCGCCTGATAAACCCCCGCAGTCGGGGCGCAGGCCCCCGCGCGTGGAGCCGCCGAACGCCAGTTGTCAGGCGGGGCCGGGGCCGGACGGCTCGAAGAGGTGGGCGAAAGCGGCCAGGTTCGCGGTCGACTCGCCGCGCTTGACGCGCCACTCGTACTCGCGCCGGATCGAGCTGCCGAAGCCGATCTCCAGCATGGTGTCGAAGGACTCGTCGGAGTAGGTAAGCACCGAACCGAGCAGCCGGTCCAGCTCGTCGGCGTCCACACCGGCCGGGTTGACCCGCCCGGTCAGGTACACGTCACCGACCGCGTCGGTGGAGAAGGAGACCCCGTACATCCGGGCGTTGCGCTGCAGCAGCCAGGCCCACAGCTCCTCGCGCCGCTCGTCGGGCTGGCGCATGACGAACGCCTCGATCCGCAGCGCGTGCTCACCGACGATCAGGTTGCAGATCGTCTTGAGCTTGTGGGTGCCCGGCAGGGTGATCGCGTACGAGCCGGGCCCGGTCGACTCCCAGGCCAGGTCACGTTCGGCACACACCGACTCGATCAGGGTCGCAAGATCGCTCTTCGGGCTCACCGGACCCACTCTACGACCGCCCCGGCCCACGCACCGGATGACGATCGGCCCGCGGGCACCCACCAGCACGATCGGCGGGCGGTCAGCACCGGCACGATCGGCGCGGGATCACCACCGGGACCGACCTGTCCCCGGTCACCAGGAGCAGGAGAGGGCGGGGCCTCCGGCCAGGTCGGCGGCGAGGCGGGCCCGGCGCGCGGCGATCGCCTCGCCATAGACGTCGAGCAGGCCCGTGACGGTGCGGTCCCAGGAGAAGTGTCGGGCGTGCTGCGCGGCGCCGCGGGACAGCCTGGCCCGCAGGGCCCGGTCCGGCAGCAGGCGGCCCAGGGCGCGGGCCCAGTCCACCGGGTCGTGCCCGTCGATGAGCACTCCACTGGCCTGGTCCCGAACGGCGGTGACCAGACCACCGACGGCGGCGGCCAGCACCGGCGTACCGCAGGCCTGCGCCTCCAGGGCGACGAGCCCGAAGGATTCGTTGTGCGACGGCACCGCGACCAGATCGGCGGCCCGGTACAGGGCCGGCAGGTCGTCGCCGGTACGCGGCGGCAGGAAACGGACCCGGTCGGCGACCCCGAGCGTCGCGGCCAGCTCGATCAGGGCGGTCGGCCGGTCCAGCCCACTGCCGCTGGGCCCGCCGCAGATCACCACGGTCACCTCGTCGGCCAGGGCCGGATCACGCTCGCGCAGGGCGGCGATCGCGCGGATGAGCACGTCCGGCGCCTTGAGTGGTTGGATCCGACCGACGAAGGCCACCACGTACCCGTCGACCGGCAGCCCCAGCCGGCGGCGGGCGGCGCGGGCGGCCATGAACCGGTCGCCCGGCGCGGGCCGGAACCGGGCCAGGTCGACGCCCGGCTGCACGACGGAGACCTGGTCGGGGGCGGCGTCGTACCGCTCGACGAGGTCGCGGGCCTCAACCCGGGTGTTGGCGACCAGCTGGTCGGCCTCGGCGACGACCTGCTCCTCGCCGATCACCCGAGCCTTCGGTTCCGGCCGGTCGTCGGCGGCGAGTTGGGCGTTCTTGACCTTCGCCAGGGTGTGCGCGGTGTGCACCAGCGGCACTCCCCAGCGCTCCTTGGCCAGCCAGCCGACCTGCCCCGACAGCCAGTAGTGGGAGTGGATCAGGTCGTAGTGCCCGGGTGGGCGGGACGCCTCGGCGCGCAGCACCCCGGCGGTGAAGGCGCAGAGCTGGCCGGGCAACTCCTCCTTGGTCAGCCCTTCGAGCGGACCGGAGGTGATGTGCCGGACCTGCACGCCGGGGGCCATCTCGACCACCGGGGGGAGGTCACCCGAGGTGGCCCGGGTGAAGATCTCCACCTCGACGTCGGCCTCGGCGAGCCGCCGGGCGACCTCCAGGATGTAGACGTTCATCCCGCCGGCGTCGCCGGTCCCCGGCTGGTGCAGCGGGGAGGTGTGCACCGACAGGGTGGCGATGCGGCGGGGCCGGGGCCACGGTCGGGCACCTCGCTGACGACCGACACCGGTGTGCAGTTCCGCCACGTCCGCTCCTTCAGTCACGGTTAATGCCGTCTCGCACGACCGGCGCTTCTCGGTCAACCTGTACGCCGGATGTCATCTTCCCCATCGGGCTACGGAAATGCGTCGGCGCGGCCGGCCGGGGTGACGGACCTCATCAACCGTCGGCCCGCACGGCGAAGCCCCGCGCCCGATCGCAAGGCCTCGGACGACCGGGGCGACAATGACCGGATGACCTCCGTCGCCATCGTCACCGGAGCGTCCAGCGGGATCGGAGCGGCCACCGCCCGCCGGCTCGCCGCCGAGGGTTTCCACGTGCTCGCCGCCGCCCGCCGCGCCGAACGGCTCGCCGACCTGGTCGCCGAGATCACTGCCGCCGGCGGGCAGGCCACCGCGGTGACCTGCGACGTCACCTCGGACGAGTCGGTGGCCCGGTTGGCCGAGGCCGCCGCCCAGGCGCCCGGGCCGGTCACCCTCCTGGTGAACAACGCCGGCGGAGCACGCGGGCTGGACCCGGTGGAGTCCGGCTCGGTCGCCGACTGGCAGTGGATGTACGACGTGAACGTGCTCGGCACCCTGCGGGTCACCCAGGCGCTGCTGCCGGCGCTGGAGGCGTCCGGTTCCGGCACCATCGTGGTGGTCTCCTCCACCGCCGGCCTGATCGTGTACGAGGGTGGCGGCGGCTACACCGCGGCGAAGCACGCGCAGACCGCCATCGCCGGCACGCTCCGCCTGGAGCTGTGTGGCCGGCCGCTGCGGGTCATCGAGATCGACCCCGGAATGGTGAAGACCGACGAGTTCGGGCTGGTCCGCTTCGAGGGCGACGCCGAGCGGGCGGCAGCCGTCTACGCCGGGGTGCCGGGGCCGCTGGTCGCCGAGGACGTCGCCGACTGCATCGCCTGGTGCGCCACCCGCCCGGAGCACGTCAACATCGACCGGCTGGTGGTCCGGCCACGGGCGCAGGCGGCGCAGCACAAGGTGCACCGGGTCTCCTGAGCCGGGGACAGGACCGATGAGCGGGGCTCCACGACGCCGACCGCTCGGCGTGGTCACCCGGGGCACGACCAACCCGAACCGGCTGCGGCGGGTGGACAACTGGATCGTCGCGACCTGCGCCGACCGGCTGCGGGCGGCGGTCGATCCGCTGGTGGTGGACCTCGGGTACGGCGCCACGCCGGTGACCGCCGTGGAGTTGCGGGCCCGGCTGGCCGCCGGGGTCCGTCGGGACGTACGCCTGGTCGGGCTGGAGATCGACCCGGCGCGGGTGGCCGCCGCGACGCCGGCCGCCGACCCGCCCGGCCTGACCTTCGCCCGGGGTGGCTTCGAGTTGGCCGGGCTCCGGCCGGTGCTGGTCCGCGCGTTCAACGTCCTGCGCCAGTACGACGAGCGCGAGGTGCCCGACGCCTGGCGCACGATGACCGCCGCTCTCGCTCCGGGTGGGGCGCTCGTCGAGGGCACCTGCGACGAGCTGGGCCGGCTGGCGAGCTGGCTGCTGGTCGACGCGGACGGCCCGCGCACGCTGACCCTGGCCGCGAAGCTCACCACGCTGGGCAGTCCCGCCGAGTTGGCCGAGCGGCTGCCCAAGGCGCTGATCCACCGCAACGTCCCGGGTGAGGCGGTGCACGACCTGATCCGGGCCCTGGACGACGCCTGGCAGGCCGCGGCCCCCTACGCCACCTTCGGTCCACGGCAGCGCTGGCTGAGGGCCGTGGGCAGGCTGCGGGACGACGGCTGGCCCGTGCGTGACGGCCCGCACCGCTGGCGGCACGGCGAGCTGACCCTCTCCTGGCCCCTCCCCTGAACGGGGTGGGGTCAGAGGGCGCAGTTGATCAGGACCGGCTCGGGGTGCAGGGTCACGCCGAGGCGGGCGTGCACGGTGTCACGGATGGTGCCGGCGAGGGTGAGCAGGTCGCCGGTGCTGGCCGTGCCGCTGCGATTGGTGAGGGCGAGGGTGTGCTTGCTGGAGATGGCCACGCCGTCCGGGCCGGGGTGGCCCTTGGTGAAGCCGGCCTTGTCGATCAGCCAGGCCGCGCTCACCTTGACCAGGCCGTCCGCCCCGGGCCAGGACGGGGGCTCGCCCAGGTCGGCGGCACGCTCCCGGAGCAGCTCGTACGTCGCCCGGTCGAGCACCGGGTTGGTGAAGAAGGAGCCGACCGAGCGGGTGTCGGGATCGGCGGCGTCGAGCACCATGCCCTTGCCGGCGCGCAGCCGCAGCACCGTCGCCCGCGCGTCGGCCAGCGGCACCCGCTCGCCCACCTCGACCCCGAGCGCCCGGGCCAGCTCGGCGTAGCGCACCGGGCCGGACAGCGGCGAGCGGGTGAGCCGGAAGTCGACCGAGAGCACCACCCAGCGGTCCTGGTACTTGAAGATGCTGCCCCGGTACGCGAACCCGCACTCTGCCGCGGGGACGATCCGACGGGTGCCGTCGAGCCGGTCGTACACCTCGACGCCGGTGATCGTCTCGGCGACCTCCTGGCCGTACGCGCCGACGTTCTGGATCGGGGTGGCGCCGGTCGAGCCGGGGATGCCGGAGAGGCACTCCAGGCCGGCCCAGCCGTTGCCGATCGTCGCGGCGACCAGGTCGTCCCACGGCTCGCCGGCCTCGACGCGTACGGTGACCGACTCGGCGTCCTCGGTGAGGACCCGCAGGCCACGGGAGCGCACCAGCACGACCGTGCCGGGGAAGCCGGCGTCGCCGATCACCACGTTGCTGCCGCCGGCCAGGACCAGGATCGGCTCGT
This sequence comes from Micromonospora sp. NPDC049580, assembly GCF_040675595.1. Taxonomy (NCBI): domain Bacteria; kingdom Bacillati; phylum Actinomycetota; class Actinomycetes; order Micromonosporales; family Micromonosporaceae; genus Micromonospora; species Micromonospora sp. NPDC049580. The sequence continues at coordinate 1,270 of NZ_JBFAPG010000021.1, read as the reverse complement.
CCGTGACCTGGACCGCCCGGATGATCTCGTCGGCGCTGGTCGCGGCCACGATCCGCCTGGCCGGCCCGCCCATCCGTAGCGTGGTGTAACCGGCCAGTGGACCCGGGATGGCACGATCGGCTTCGGTTGTCGGCTGGGCGTAGGCGTCTGACACGTCTTTCACCTTAGGCTGATGGGCAGCCGTGGCACCTACTGGTGGCCCGGCACCCCCGGGAGGATGGCGATGAGCAGACTGCAGGGCAGCAAGGACTTCTGGATTGGGGCGCTGCGGGCCGAGGGCCCGGCGTTCGCCGCGGCGGTCGCCGAGGCGCCGCCGGAGACACCCGTGCTGTCCTGTCCGGGCTGGACAGTCAATGATCTCACCCTGCACCTCGCGGGCATCTACCACTGGGTTTATTCGTTCGCCGGGTCGGGGCAGACGGAGGTACCGGCCCGCCGGGACGCGTCCGTGGCACCCTCGGGCCTGAGCGCGCTCCAGCTCTGGCAGCAGGGGTACGACCAGCTGATGACCCTCTTCGACGGGCTCGACCCGGAGGCGCCGGCGTGGAACTGGGCGCCGCAGCCGAAGAAGGCCGGCTTCTGGCCGCGCCGGATGGCACACGAGACGGCGGTGCACCGCTGGGACGCCCAGCTCGCCATCGCCGCCGGTGAACCGGTCGAGGCCAAGCTCGCCGCCGACGGGGTGAGCGAGGTGCTGGACACCTGGTTGCCGGCCGGCCGGCGGCAGGTCAAGGGCGACTGGCACGGGGTGGTGCAGCTCGCGGCGACGGACGCGGATCAGGAGTGGTATCTGCGGCTGCGCGGCGAGGGGGTGGCGCTGCTCGACACGGCGACCATCTTCGACCACGACGATCACCACGCCCGCGCGCAGGTCAGCGGCACCGCGAGCGATCTGCTGCTGGCGCTCTGGGGGCGGGTGAGCTTCGAGACCCTCGACGTCACGGGCGACCGCGCGCTGCTCGACGGCCTGCGTACCGGCTGATCTGACACCGGGCGCGGCCCGGCCGACGTGACGAGGGCGTCACCCCGACGGGGGTGACGCCCTCGTCGTGCGTCCGGTGCTGCCCGCGCAGATTCGAGAGAGCGCTCTCTTGACACTGCCCGGGGAACCCACCACCCTGACGTGAGAGCGCTCTCTTGGCCTTCTGCCACCACCTGACCACCTTGAGAGAGGTCCATATCCGATGGCTGTCTTTCCGCGCCGCCGCCTCGCCGCGGTGGCCCTCGCCGCCACGACCGCCCTGCTCGTCACCGCCGCCGCAGCCGGCGG